>CAZXYL010000747.1:0-22069 GCA_964644915.1 uncultured Geminicoccaceae bacterium | reverse complement strand
TATCTCGCCTGCGGCATCGATCCCGCGCGCTCCACCATCTTCGTGCAGAGCCACGTGCCCGGCCACGCCCAGCTCACCTGGGTGTTCAGCTGCGTGACGCCGCTCGGCTGGCTGAACCGCATGACCCAGTTCAAGGACAAGGCGGGCAGGAACCGCGAGCAGGCGCTGGCCGGGCTCTACATCTACCCGGTGCTGATGGCGGCCGACATCCTGCTCTATCGGGCGACGCATGTGCCGGTCGGCGAGGACCAGAAGCAACACCTGGAGCTCGCGCGCGACGTCGCGGGCGCCTTCAACCGCCAGTTCGAGACCGACTTCTTCCCCCTGCCCGAGCCTCTCATCCTGGGCACCGCGACCCGGGTCATGAGCCTGCGCGACGGCACGGTGAAGATGAGCAAGTCCGACCCCAGCGACTATTCGCGCATCAATCTGACCGACGATGCGGCCACCATCGCGCGCAAGTTCCGCCGGGCGAAGTCCGACAGCATCCTGGGTCTCACGTCCGACGTCGAGAACCGGCCGGAAGCGACCAACCTCCTCAACATCTACGCGGCCCTCGCGGACGAGCCGCTGGACGCGGTCGAGGCGCGCTTCGCCGAGACGCCGTTCTCCGCCTTCAAGAGCGAGCTTGCGGACCTCGCGGTCGAGAAGCTGGCACCGATCGCGGACGAGATGCGGCGACTTCTGGACGAGCCGCACCATATCGATGCCATCCTGCGCGAGGGGGCAGAGCGCGCGGCTGCGATCGCCGAGGACAACATCGCCCGGGTGTACGATCTGGTAGGCTTTCTGCCGCGGCATTAGGAATCGTCAGGATTCATCATGGCCAAGACCGAGACGACGCTGCATCCGGCGGAGCTCGACGACGCACGGCCCTGGTACCGGCGGCGTCTCTGGCTCGTGCCGGTCGTTCTGATCGGGCTGATCGGGCTCTATTACCTGCTCGGCATGATCTGGCTGCACCGGATCGCCGACGATCCGGCGTTCGCCGCCGAGACCTCGGCGCCCGAGGGCGGCAGCCGGGCGGTGGCCGTGGCCGCCGACCTGGTCGATCGCGAGATCAACACCAACCGCTGGGTGGCGAACGACCCGTTCTTCATGCCCGGCGCGGCGCTCGACAACATGCCCAATTACCAGCAGGGCGTCGTCTCGGCGCTGGCGCGCTTTTCCATCGAGCTGGGCGATCAGATCGCGCGCACCCGCGGCTCGAGCCGGATCGACCCCGACCTCGAGACCGCCGGAGGCCTGCTCAGATATCCGGGCGACGTCTGGATCTTCAACTTCTCCACGTCCTGGGCGCCGACGGCGAGCTCGGAATCGCAGTACCGGCGGGCCATGGTGGCCCTGCGCGACTACAATCAGCGCCTGGCTTCCGGCCGCGCGGTGTTCGAGACCCGGGCCGACAACCTGCAGGCGGCGCTCGAGCGCATGGCGGCGGACATCGGCTCGTCGTCGGCCGCGATCGATCAGCACATCGAGCTGCGCGCGGGCAGCCTGTTCGACTTCACGGCGGACGATCTCTTCTACAACAACAAGGGGCGCATGTACGGCTATTATCTCGTGCTGCGCGAGCTCGGGGTCGACTTCGAGCGCGTGATCAGGGAGCGCGATCTCGGCGCCGCCTGGAGCCAGATGCTGGACAGCTTCCGCGCCGCGGCCACCCTGCAGCCCTGGGTGGTGGTGAACGGCGCACCGGACGGCCAGTTCATGCCCAGCCATCTGGCCGTGCAGGGCTTCTATCTCCTGCGCGCACGCACCCAGCTGCGCGAGGTCACGAACATCCTGCTCAAGTGACCGGCGGCACGGCCGCGGTGCCGTGCGAGCGCACGCCTCGCTTGAACGGACGGGCCGCTTGGCCCATCTTGAAGCGTATCCGGGCGGACTGCGTCCGGGGCCGTCGCCCCTCGCGGGCGGCGAGACAGAGGAGTCTCCGCGATGTTCATCCAGACCGAGCAGACCCCGAACCCAGCGACGCTCAAATTCCTGCCGGGGCGCGAGGTCATGGCCAACGGTGTCGCCGACTTCACCGATCCCGAGCAGGCCGCGGCCTCGCCGCTCGTGCGCCGCCTGTTCGCGGTCGAGGGCGTCACCGGCGTGTTCCTGGGATCGGATTTCGTCACCGTCACCAAGGCCGAGGGTCAGGACTGGTATCTCCTCAAGCCGGCGGTGCTCGGCGCCATCATGGAGCACTACCTCTCCGGGGATCCGATCGTCGAGCCCGACGCCGACGTGCTGGACGAGGGCGCGGGCGGCTCCGGCGAGGACGACGAGCTGGTCCGCCAGATCCGCGAGCTGATCGATACCCGGGTGCGGCCGGCGGTGGCCCAGGACGGCGGCGACATCATCTTCCGCGGCTTCGAGCGCGGCGTCGTCTATCTGCACATGCGCGGCGCCTGCAGCGGCTGCCCGAGCTCCACCATCACCCTCAAGAACGGCATCGAGAACCTCCTGCGCTACTACGTGCCGGAGGTGGTCGAGGTCCGCCCGGTCGGCTGACCCGAGCACAGTGCTCCTGCTCGCCATCGAGAGCGCGGGTCTGACGTCCTCGGTGGCATTGCTGGATCGCCGCGGCGACCCCGACGGCGGCATCGTCGCCTACCGGGAGCTCGGCGCCGGGCGCCAGCACGCCGATCGCCTGGTCCTGCTGATCGAGGACGCGCTCGGCGATGCCGGGGTCGATTATCCGGAGCTCGATGCGATCGCGGTCGACCATGGCCCGGGCTCCTTCACGGGCGTGCGCACGGCGGTGGCGGCGGCACGCGCCCTGGCGCTCGCGACCGGGGTCGGCGTGCTGGCCGTGAACAGCCTGGAGGCGCTCGCCTGGACCGCAGCATCGCCAGATCGCGCGGGCACGATCGTCGCAGCGCTGGACGCGCGCCGGGGCGAAGTTTACGTTCAGGCCTTTGCCAACGACCTGAGGCCGCTCGTCGACCCGGCGGCATTGACGCCGGAAGCAGCGGCTCGCGTTGCGAGAGGCCCCATGGTTCTGGTCGGAAGCGGTGCGCCGCTGGTCCTGGCCGCTCTGGCCGAGGACGTCGAGGTTGAGGTCGTGCCGGGTGCGCCCGATGCCCGGGCGGTGGCGCTCTGTGCGGCCCGCAGGATCGCGGCGGGCAAGCAGCCGACGGCCGGCTTCGCGCTGCGGCCGCTGTACCTGCGCGCGCCCGATGCGCGCCCCCAGGGGTCCCGGGCCGCCGAGACCGGCGCCCAGGCGGGCGCCCTCTAGGCGATGCTGGCGCTCAAGCGGAACAGCACGATCAGCATCAAGACGGTCGGGCCTTTCGACCTCGGGCGGCTCGCGCGTCTCCACCAGAGCTGCTTCGACGACCCCTGGAGCCGCGCCGACCTCGCGCACCTCCTCGCCCTGCCCGGCGGGTTCGGCCTCATCGCCCGGCTGTTCGAGCGCCACCTTTCCGGGCTCGACGGCATGCGCGGCGTCGGCTTCGCGCTCTGCCGCGTGGTGCGCGACGAAGGCGAGCTGCTCTCGATCGGGGTCGGCCCGACCTATCGCCGGCGCGCGATCGGCGCCGCGCTCCTCCAGGCCAGCATGGAGCGTTGCCGCAAGGCGGGTGCGGTCGGCATGTTCCTCGAGGTCGCGACCGACAATCACTCGGCGCAGGCGCTCTACCGCTCGTTCGGCTTCGACGAGGTCGGGCGGCGCGAGGGCTACTACCTGCGGCCGGACGGGGCGCGCGTCAGCGCGCTCACCATGCGGTGCGATTTGCCCCAGGCGCTGCCTCCGCGCCTCGGGCGCGAGTGAGGTCGGGCGACCTCGAAAAGTCGGCCAGCCCCGGGCGGCCCGGCAGGGCGGTGCCGTCCGCAAGCCGCAGCCGTCTTCGGTTTTCTCGCGGCTGAGCTTTGCCGCCGGTCGGGGTCAACCAGGGCGCACCGGGCGGAGATGTCCGCGCTGTATTAGCGGGTCCGCGCGGTTTCTTGGCTTGTCTACTGATCATGCCGAAAAATGCTTGCGCGAGACAAAGATCGAAATATATTGCCGCTGAGAATTAACCAAACCAGCTCGCAGAGGGCGCAGAACGTTATGACTGAAAAGTTGAGCCAAAACGAGCTCCTCGCTCTGACCACGGAAATTGTCGCATCGCACGTGTCGAACAACACGGTTGCGGTATCCGACCTTCCCGAGCTGATCCGCCAGGTTTACGGCAGTCTGAGCAACCTCTCGCCGGCGCCGGCCCCGGAGCAGCCGGAGAAGCCGCAGCCCGCGGTGGCGGTCAAGAAGTCCGTGACACCCGACTACATCATCTGCCTGGAGGACGGCAAGAAGCTCAAGATGCTCAAGCGGCATCTGAAGACCCGTTACGATATGTCGCCCGAGGAGTATCGCAAGCGCTGGGGTCTGCCGGACGACTACCCCATGGTGGCCCCGAGCTACGCCCAGCAACGCAGCGACCTCGCCAAGAAAATCGGCCTCGGCACCAAGCCCCGGGCGCGCCAGCGCCGCGGCGCGGCTTGAGGCTCGCCGCGGCCTGCGATCGAGGAGCCGGCTTCCGGCCAGGGCCGGACGGAGCGTTCGGGCGAGAGCTCGCGTGGCGGACCTGCCCCGGCTGGTCAATGGGAACTCCCGCCCGTTCGGGCGGGGGTTTTTCATCGCCGTGCCGGCCCCCCCGGCGGGGCTTTACGGAGGCGTGCTTGACGAAGTCCGAGCGGCTTCCCATAACAGCAGATGAGCATCGGGGAGCGCGACACACCGAAGGTGCGTGATCAGGCACGGTACACTTGAGCGAACGATCCGAAGCGACTCTTGGCAGCCGCACGCGCGTGCCGAAGAAACTGCTCATCAAGACCTACGGCTGCCAGATGAACGTCTACGACTCCGCGCGCATGGCGGACACGCTGGCCCGGCACGGCTATGTGGCGGCGGAGCACGCCGAGGATGCCGATCTGATCATCCTCAACACCTGCCACATCCGCGAGAAGGCGGCCGAGAAGGTCTATTCGGAGCTCGGCCGGCTGCGCCAGCTGCAGCGGCAGAAGCGGGCGGACGGCGGCGAGCTGACCATCGGCGTCGCGGGCTGCGTCGCGCAGGCGGAGGGCGAAGCGATGCTCGAGCGCGCGCCCTTCGTCGATATCGTGGTCGGCCCGCAGAGCTATCACCGGCTGCCGGAGATGCTGCACCGCCACGCGCGCAGCCGTGCGAGCGTGCTCGACACGGATTTCCCGCTCGAGAGCAAGTTCGACCTGCTGCCGGAGGAGCGCGCGACCCTGCCCGGCGTGTCTGCATTCCTTACCGTGCAGGAGGGTTGCGACCGCTTCTGCACCTTCTGCGTCGTGCCCTATACCCGCGGTGCGGAGGCCTCGCGACCGGCCGCGGCCGTGCTCGCCGAGGCGAAGCGGCTGGTCCTGGCGGGCGCACGCGAGATCACCCTCTTGGGTCAGAACGTGAACGCCTATCACGGCGAGGGGCTGGACGGGCGGCCCTGGAGCCTCGCGCGCCTGATCCTGGAGCTCGCCGGGATCGGCGGGCTCGATCGGATCCGGTACACCACCTCACACCCGCGCGACCTCACGGACGACCTGATCCGGGCGCATGGCGAGATCCCACAGCTGATGCCGTTCCTGCACCTGCCGGTGCAATCCGGCTCGGATGCGATCCTCAAGGCGATGAATCGCCGTCATGGCGCGGACGACTATCGCCGCAAGGTGGAAAAATTGCGGAACGCGCGTCCGGATATCGCGTTGTCGTCCGACTTCATCGTCGGCTTCCCCGGCGAGACGGACGAGGCTTTCAAGGCGACGCTCGACCTGGTGGAGGAGATCGGTTTCGCGCAGGCGTTCTCCTTCAAATACAGCCCCCGACCGGGGACCCCGGCGGCGACCATGCGCAGGCAGGTGAAGGACCAGGTGAAGGGCGAACGTCTCGCCGAGCTGCAGGCGCTCCTCAGCGCCCAGGCGGAAGGGTTCAATCGCGCCACCGTGGGCCGGCGCCTGCCGGTGCTCCTGGAGCGGCCGGGGCGCCATCCGGGGCAGCTGGTCGGCCGCACGCCCTATCTCCAGGCGATGCACGTGCGCGCACCCGAGGCGCGGATCGGCGATCTGATCGAGGTCGAGGTCACGGCCTGCCACGCGCACAGCCTCACCGGAGCACCCATTGTCGAAGATTCGTTTCGCGCCGCTTGAGCCGCGGCCAGGCAAGGAGGTATGCATCTGAAACCGCTCTCGCTCGCTCCCACGGCCGTCTCTTCCCGAACGCTCCGTTTCGACGACAACAGTCTGTGTGCCCTGCTGTTCGGCCGCCATCATGAGCATCTGGCGCGGATCGAGCAGCAGATCGACGTCAGCCTCGTGGCGCGCGGCAACGAGGTCGCGATCTATGGCGACCCCGAGCCCGTCGACGCCGCGGTCGAGGTGCTGGAGGATCTCCACCGCCGGCTCGAGCGCGGCCTGGAGGTCGGCCGCGACGAGGTCGACGGCGCCGTGCGTCTCGTCACCGGCGGCGGCGCATCCGGACCTGGCGCGTTCCGCGGCGAGGACGTGCTGCTGCGCACCGACAAGCGGCGGATCGCGCCGCGCTCGCCCGCGCAGGCGGCCTATCTGCGCGCCATGCAGACGCACGATCTGGTGTTCGGCATCGGCCCCGCGGGTACCGGCAAGACCTATCTCGCCGTCGCGACCGGCGCCGCCATGCTGCGCCAGGGCATCGTCGACCGGCTGGTGCTCTCGCGGCCGGCGGTCGAGGCCGGCGAGCGGCTGGGCTTCCTCCCGGGCGACATGAAGGAGAAGGTCGACCCCTACCTGCGACCGCTCTACGACGCCCTGCAGGACATGCAGCCCGCGGGCAAGCTCACGACCCGGCTGGACAGCGGCCAGATCGAGGTGGCCCCGCTCGCCTTCATGCGCGGGCGCACGCTCTCCAACGCGTTCGTGATCCTGGACGAGGCGCAGAACACGACCCCGGCCCAGATGAAGATGCTCTTGACCCGGCTCGGTGAAAATTCGCGTATGGTGGTGACCGGCGATCCTTCGCAGCACGATCTGCCGCCCGGCACCCGGTCCGGCCTCGTGGATGCGGTCGCCAAGCTGGAAACGGTCGACGAGGTCGCCATCGTCCGCTTCAGCGACCGCGACATCGTCCGGCACCGGCTCGTGGAGATGATCCTGCGGGCGTATGACGCCCCCGGCGCCGAGCCCGGAGCCGCCGATCACAGCTAGATTTCCGTGCCGGCCGCGAGTGCCGGCCCGTTTGGAACCATGAACGAAGACGGACCAAGTACCATCGCAGCCACCGTCGAGACCGACGACTGGTGGGCTGCTCTCGACGACCCCATCGGCCTGTGCCGCCGGGCGATCTCAGCCACCCTGGCCCGCGCCGCTCCCGAGAGCTGGCACGACATCGAGGTGAGCCTGCTGCTCGCGGACGACGCCACGATCCGGCGGCTGAACGCCACCTGGCGGGGCCAGGATCGGCCGACCAACGTGCTCTCGTTTCCGGCCGGCGACCTGACGCCCGACGCGCTCCCGGAGCCGTTGCCGGGCGGCGCGTCTCTCGGCGACGTCGCCATCGCGCTCGAGACGACGCGTCGCGAGGCCGCGGCCGAGGGCAAGCCGCTCGCGGATCATCTGGCGCACCTGGTCGTGCACGGCACCCTGCACCTGCTCGGCCACGATCACCACACCGACACCCAAGCAGAGAGAATGGAGGGACTCGAGCGCCGGATCCTGGCCGATCTGGGCGTGGGCGATCCGTACGCCGACGCCGATGACGCGGGACCCCAGGCGCTGGAGGCACGATCATGAGGCAATTGCCCGCGTCCGGGCGTGACGCGTCGTTACTGCACGGCCTGTTCACCCGGCTGCGCGATCTCACCGGACGCCGCAATGGCGAGGGCCATTCGCTGCGCGAGACGCTCGAGGAGCTGATCGAGGAGGACGTCGGCGAGCAGCGCCGCGATCGTGCCGAGTTCAGCGACGAGGAGCGCACGCTCCTGCTCAACGCGCTGAGCTTCGGTGAGCTGCAGGTGCGCGATGTCATGGTGCCGCGCTCGGACATCCAGGCGGTCGAGGTGGACGCCGATCTCGCCTCGGTGGTCGGGGCCATGCGCGAGGCGATGCACACCCGCCTGCCGGTCTTCCGCCGCAACCTGGACGACGTCATCGGCATGATCCACATCAAGGACATGCTACCGTTTTGGGGCGACGGCGAGGAGTTCAAGCTGGAGCGGATCGTGCGCGACGTCCTGTTCGTGCCGCCGTCCATGCGCGTGCTCGACCTGCTCCTGCAGATGCGCGATACCGCCATCCACATGGCGATCGTGGTCGACGAGTACGGCGGCACCGACGGTCTGGCGACGATCGAGGATCTGGTCGAGGAGATCATCGGCGAGATCCAGGACGAGCACGACAAGATCCTGCCGCCCCAGCTGCTCGAGGTGGGCGAGGGCGTCTTCGAGGCGGACGGCCGGATCGAGCTGGAGGAGCTGGAGCAGCGCCTCGGTCTCGAGCTGCTGGATCCCGAGCGCCGCGAGGACGTCGACACCCTGGGCGGCCTGCTGTTCATGCTGCTCGATCGTGTGCCGGCACGCGCCGAGATCGTCCGCCACCCCGCGGGCGTGGAGTTCGAGGTCCTGGATGCCGACCCGCGCCGGATCAAGCGGGTGCGGATCGTCCGCCAGAGCCGCTCGGCGCCTCCATCCGCGGGCGAGAGCTGATCTTGCGCGTGGCCGCGCAGGCCGGGCCCCGGCGCGGTCTGACCCGCCGGCTCGCCGATGTGATGCGCCGGCCGGCGCCGGTCTCGTTCGGCGCGGGTGCTGCGACCGCGCTCGCCCTGCCGCCGTTCGGGCTCTGGCCCCTCCTCGTCGGCTTCGCCGTGCTCGCGCTCCTGCTGCGGCGGGAAGAGAGCGGGCGCGGGACCTTTCTGCTCGGCTGGTGCTTCGGCTTCGGCCACTTCCTGGTCGGGCTGTACTGGGTCGCGATCGCGTTCTTCACCGACGTCGAGCGCTATGGGGCGCTCGCGGTCCCGGCCGTGCTGCTGCTGTGCGCCGGGCTGGCGCTGCTGCCCGCGCTCACCATCCTGGCGCTGCGGCTGCGCGCCTGGAGCAGCCCGACGGCGTTCGCTCTGGCGCTCGCCCTCGCCTGGGGTGGGGCGGAATGGCTGCGCAGCCTCATCTTCGGCGGTTTCCCCTGGAACCTGGTCGGATATGTCTGGATCGATACGCCGGCGGCGCAGCTCGCCTCCGTGGTCAGCGTCTATGGCCTGAGCCTGCTCGGGGTCGCCCTCGGCGCCTTGCCGCTGGCACTGCTCGAGCCGGGCGGCCGCAGCCGCTGGGTTCCTGTCGCCGCGGGGCTCGCGGGCCTCGCCGTGGTGTGGGGCTGGGGTGCCGCGCGCCTGGGCGGGGCCGAGCCGCAGAGCGTTGACGACGTCCGGCTGCGCCTCGTCCAGGGCAATGTCGCCCAGCACCACAAGTGGGACCCCGGGCTGCGCGCCCAGTGGTTCCGGCGCCATCTCGAGCTGTCCGCGACCGGTGCGGACGGGATCACGCACGTCATCTGGCCGGAATCGGCCGCGCCCTACCCTCTCGAGCACGACCCCACGGCGCGGGCGCTGATCGGGGAGATCGCGCCCGAGGGCGGCTACGTGCTCACCGGTGGCGAGCGGTTCGATCTCGAGGGCGACCCGCCCAAGGCCTGGAACAGCCTGTTCGTGATCGACGGCGAGGGCGTCCTGCGCGGCCGCTACGACAAGCGCGAGCTGGTGCCGTTCGGCGAGTATCTGCCGTTCCGGGCGCTCCTCGGGCAGCTGGGCCTGGGCACGCTCACCCGTGGCACGATCGATTTCCATCCGGGCCCAGGCCCGGCGACGCTCGAGCTGCCGGGTCTGCCGCCGTTCAGCCCCTTGATCTGCTACGAGGTCATCTTCCCGGGTGTGGTGGTCGAGGCCGGCGCCCGCCCGGGCTGGCTCCTCAACGTCACCAACGACGCCTGGTTTGGCCGCAGCTCCGGGCCATATCAGCACCTCGCCATGGCGCGCATGCGCTCGATCGAGCAGGGCCTGCCGCTGGTGCGCAGTGCCAACACCGGCATCTCCGCCGTGATCGACCCCTGGGGCCGCGAGCAGGCAAAAATGGAACTGGGCGAGATGGGCGCGCTGGATTCCGACCTGCCGCAGGCTTTGCCGCCGACCCCGTTCGCGCGCTACGGCCTCTGGCCGCTCGCGCTTTTGGCCTTGGCACTGGCCGGTGGCGCGTTCGGGATCGAGGTCCGCGCGCGAGATCCGAGGTCGAAGGTTAACAAATCTTCAAAACCCGGTACAAACTGAGTCGGAGGCGGCTCCGCGGGCTCGGTGGGCCGGCGCGTCGCAGCGTTCTGCGAGGGTCGGCAGGCGGCATTTCGGGGCATGGTGAACAAGCCCAATCCGATCGATGTCCACGTCGGCAAGCGGCTGCGCTTGCGCCGGACCCTGCTCGGCATGAGTCAGGAGCGCCTGGGCGAGCTGCTGGGGCTGACGTTTCAGCAGGTGCAAAAGTACGAGCGCGGCGTCAATCGCATCGGCTCGTCGCGGCTGTACGAACTCGGCCAGATCCTGGACGTCCCGATCTCCTTCTTCTTCGACGACATGTCGGACGGCGCGCCGCGCCTTTTCGGCCATGCCTGGTTTCCGGGCTTGGCCGAGGAGCGGGTGGCCTTCGAGCATGAGGACGAGGACCTGCCGCTCGACAAGCGCGAGACCCTGGAGCTGGTGCGGGCGTACTATCGCATCGGCGACCCGGCCGTGCGCAAGCGCTTGTTCGAGCTGGCCAAGGCGCTCGCCAACCTCGACCAGGCGACGCCACGAGCGCACGAATCTTGACCGCAATGCCTGACCTGCTGTGACTCGCGCGATGAACGCCGCATCCTGCACGCCCAGGTCCGATTACCTGTTCACCAGCGAATCCGTGGCCGAGGGGCATCCGGACAAGATCTGCGACCGCATCTCGGACACCATTCTGGACGCGCATCTCACCCTCGATCCGCATGCGCGCGTCGCGGCCGAGACGCTCGCCACCACCAACCGCGTGATCATCGCGGGCGAGGTGCGCGGGTCCGATCTGATCACGCCCGAACGGGTCGAGGAGCTGGCGCGCGAGGTGGTGCGGGAGATCGGCTACGAGCAGGCGGGCTTCCACTGGGCGAAGATGCGGGTCGACGTGCTCCTGCACGCCCAGTCGGTAGACATCGCGCTCGGTGTGGATGCCGCGCTCGGCAAGGAGGAGGGTGCGGGCGACCAGGGCATGATGTTCGGCTTCGCCTGCACCGAGACCGACCAGCTCATGCCCGCGCCGATCCACTTCGCGCACGAGATCCTGCGCAGGATTGCGGCCGCGCGCCACACGGGCCGCCTGCCGGAGCTCGGTCCGGACGCGAAGAGCCAGGTCACGCTCCGCTATTCGCACGGCCGGCCGGTGTGCGCGACCTCCGTCGTCGTGTCCACCCAGCATGCGCCGGAGATCGACCAGGCCGCGGTGCGCGAGCTGGTGCGCCCGTTCGTGCTCCAGGCGCTGCCCGAGGGCTGGATGTGCCCGGAGAGCGAGTTCTACGTCAATCCGACCGGCAGGTTCACTGTCGGCGGCCCGGACAGCGACACCGGGCTCACCGGGCGCAAGATCATCGTCGACACCTACGGCGGCGCCGCCCCGCACGGCGGCGGGGCGTTCTCCGGCAAGGACCCGACCAAGGTCGACCGTTCCGCCGCCTACGCCGCGCGCTACCTCGCCAAGAACGTGGTCGCGGCCGGCCTCGCCGAGCGCTGCCTGATCCAGCTGGCCTACGCGATCGGCATCGCCAAGCCGCTCTCGGTCTACGTCGACGCCCAGGGCACCGCCGAGGTCGACCCGGCCCGTCTCGCCGTGGTGCTGCCCGAGCTGGTCGACCTCTCGCCGCGCGGCATCCGGGAGCACCTGGGCCTGTCGCGACCGATCTACGCGCGCACGGCGGCCTACGGCCACTTCGGGCGCCCCCCGGAGCCCGACGGCGGCTTCTCGTGGGAGCGGACCGATCTGGTGGACGCGCTGCGCAGCGCGTTCTGAGCGCCCGTCGATGCCCGATGCCGAAGCAGCGCCTGATCTACGGCCGCAGGCAGGGCCGGCGGCTGCGTCCCGGCCGCGAGCGCCTGCTCGCGGAGAAGCTGCCCGAGATTCAGATCCGCCTGCCTGACGAGGCCCGGCTCGACCCGGCGCGGCTGTTCGACCCGCCGCGGCCCGTGTGGCTCGAGATCGGCTTCGGCGGCGGCGAGCACCTCGCCTGGCAGGCAGGCGCCCACCCCGAGGTCGGATTGATCGGCTGCGAGCCGTTCATCGAGGGCGTGGCCAAGCTGGTCTCGGTCATCGAGGCGGAGCGCCTGGACAATGTCCGCATCGCGGTCGATGACGCCCGTCTGCTGCTGGAGGCGTTGCCCGATCGCTCGCTCGAGCGCATCTTCGTCCTGTTCCCCGATCCGTGGCCGAAGGCGCGCCACCACAAGCGCCGCCTGATCAACCGCGTGACGGCGGGCGAGTTCGCACGTCTCCTCGTCCCCGGTGGGGAGCTGCGCCTCGCCACCGACGATATGAGCTACGCGCGTGCCATGCTGCTCGCGCTGCTGCCGGAGCCGCGCCTGGAGTGGATGGCGGATCGCCCCCGCGCCTGGCGCGAGCGGCCCGAGGACTGGCCGCCGACCCGCTACGAGGAAAAGGCGATCGCGGCCGGGCGACGGTCGATCTATCTCCGTTTCCGCCGCCGGAGCTGATGCGTTCGCACGAGCCGCGCCCGGCTGGAAAAGTCTTGAAGTCGGGTCCGGAAGCTCGCATATACAGAACCGAATTACGCCTCTGACCGACTTGGGACGGTGGGCTTCGAGCCCACTTTTTTATTGGCGTGGATCCGACCGAGAAGATCGCCCGGCTGATCGAACCGAGCCTGCAGGCAATGGGCTTCGAGCTCGTACGGGTGAGCGTGCACGGCGGCGGGCGCCCGACCTTGCAGATCATGGTCGAGCGGGCGGACAGGGAACCGATGACGGTCGAGCATTGCGCCGAGATCAGCCGGACCGTGTCCGCGCTGCTCGACGTCGAGGACCCGATCCCCAGCGCCTACGACCTCGAGGTCACCTCGCCCGGGATCGACCGGCCGCTGGTCCGGCAGGGCGATTTCGAGCGCTTCGCCGGCTTCGAGGCGCGGATCGAGACGCACGAGCCGATCGAGGGCCGCAAGCGGTTCCGGGGCCAGCTGCTCGGGGTCGAGGACGACCAGATCAAGGTCCGGCTGGCCGAGGGGGAACGGCGCATCCCTTACCGCGCGGTCAGGAAGGCGAAGTTGGTCCTGACGGACGAGTTGCTTGCGGCAGCGCAGGCGGAACGAAGGAGTTGAGAGCCGTGGCAGAGCACGCGATGGACGCGACGGCTGGACTGGGTCGGTACGAGCTGATCCGGATCGCGGAGAACGTGGCGCAGGAAAAGGGCATCAGCGTCGAGGAAGTGCTGACCGCAATGGAGCAGGCGATCCAGACCGCGGCGCGGCGCAAGTACGGCCAGGAGCATCAGATCGTCGCCGAGGTCGACCGCAAGAACGGCAACATCTCGCTCTACCGCGAGCTCGAGGTGGTCGAGGAGGTCGACGAGCCGGCGACGCAGATCGCGCTGTCCGACGCCCGCGAGCGCAATCCCGCGGCGCAGCCGGGCGATCACATCCTTGAGCCTTTGCCGCCGATCGACCTGGCCCGCATGGCCGCGCAGAGCGCCACGCCGGTGTTGGCCCATACGGTGCGCGAGGCGGAGCGCGAGCGGCAGTACAGCGAGTACAAGGACCGCATCGGCGAGATCGTGGTCGGCGAGGTCAAGCGGACCGAGTACGGCAACGTGCTGGTCGAGCTCGGGCGCGCCGAGGCCATCCTGCGCCGGGACGAGCTGATCCCGCGCGAGAGCTTCCGCAACAAGGACCGGATCCGGGCCTACATCTACGACGTCCGGCCCGAGGTGCGTGGGCCACAGATCTTCCTCTCCCGCACGCATCCGCAGTTCATGGCCAAGCTGTTCGCCCAGGAGGTGCCGGAGATCTACGACAGCATCATCGAGATTAAGGCGGTCGCGCGCGATTCCGGCTCCAGGGCCAAGATCGCGGTCGTCTCCAAGGACAGCAGCATCGACCCCGTGGGCGCCTGCGTCGGCATGCGCGGCTCGCGCGTGCAGGCGGTGGTGAACGAGCTCTCGGGCGAGAAGATCGACATCATCCCCTGGTCGCCCGATCCCGCCACCTTCGTGGTCAACGCGCTGGCGCCGGCCGAGGTCAGCAAGGTGGTCCTGGACGAGGACAACCGGCGCATCGAGGTCATCGTCCCCGACGCCCAGCTCTCGCTCGCGATCGGGCGGCGCGGCCAGAACGTGCGGCTCGCCTCGCAGCTGACCGGCTGGGACATCGACATCACGACCGAGACCGAGGACGCCGAGCGGCGCTCGCGCGAGTTCAGGCAGCTCACCGAGTACTTCGTGAACGCCCTGAACGTCGAGGAGGTGATCGCGCAGCTGCTCGCTACGGAGGGCTTCTCCTCGGTCGACGAGATCGCCTACGTCGAGCCGGAGGAGCTCGCATCGATCCAGGGCTTCGACGAGGAGATCGCCCAGGCCTTGCGCGAGCGGGCGGAGACCTATCTTGCGGAGCGCAACGAGGCGCTGCGCGCCGAGGCCGCCGAGCTCGGCGCGGGGGAGGATCTTCTCCAGTTCGAGCCGCTCGGGCTCGAGATGGTGGTGGCGCTCGGTCGCCAGGGCATCAAGAGCCTGGACGACCTGGCCGATCTCTCGGCCGACGAGCTGGTGGAGCTGCTGCCGGACGCCGGGCTCAGCGAGGAGGATGCCGGCCAGATCATCATGGCCGCGCGCGAGCACTGGTTCGGCGAGACGCCGGCAGAAAGCGCCGGCGACGAGGCCAGGGTCTGAGCAGGAGCATCACGACGATTGCGATGGCACGAGCGAACGAACCCAGACGCCGCTGCATCGTGACCCGCGAGAGCCGGGACCAGAGCGAGCTGCTGCGCTTCGTTCTCGATCCGGAGGGTCGTGTGCGCCTCGACCTCGAGCAACGGCTGCCGGGCCGCGGTATGTGGTTGAGTGCGGACCGCGATGTGGTAAACAAGGCCGTGGCGAAGAATCTCTTCGCCAGGGCGGCGCGGGCGCGCGCGGTGGCGCCGGCCGGTCTGGCGGACGAGGTGGAGCGGCTGCTCGCGCGGCGCGCCCTGGACACGCTGGGCTTGGCCCGGCGTGCCGGTCAGGTGACCGCGGGCTTCGAGCAGGTCCGTGCCGCGCTACGGGTCGACAGAGCGGCCGTTCTCCTGGCGGCGGCGGATGGTGCCGCCGACGGCCGGCGCAAGCTGCGTCGGCTGGCGACGGATCTGCCCCTGATCACCGCCTTCTCGAGAGCCGAGCTTGGCGCTGCTCTGGGGCGCGACGATATGGTGCACGTGGCCGTGGCGCCGGGTCCTCTGGCGCGACGGCTGCTTTCGGATGTCGAGCGTCTGGCCGGTTTTCGACCGGAGATCGTCGAATGGCCGGTCGAGCCAACTGGGCTCGGCACGATCGATTCACAACCAACGACCGGACCGAGATGACGGAGAGTAAAGAGCAGGACCGCAACCAGCGCATTTCCCTTGCGCGCCCGGCGGGACGGCTGGAGCTGACCAAGACCGTGGACAGCGGCATGGTCCGGCAGAGCTTCTCGCACGGCCGGAGCAAGTCGGTCGCGGTCGAGGTCAAGCGCAAGCGCAACATCAAGCCGGGCGGGGCCGGGCGCGATGCCGCGCGCGGCGCCGAGGGCGCACCGGCCGGTGCCGAGGTCATGACCGGCCGGGCCGAGGCGGCCGGTGGCCGCGCCGCGCCCCAGACGGCACGCGGGGCCGCACGCCGTCCCGTCGTCCTGAAGCCGCTCACCGACGAGGAGAAGAGCGCCCGCGTCCGGGCCTTGGCCGACTCCAGGAAGGTCGAGGAGGAAGCCCGCCAGCGCGCCGTGGAGAACGCGCGCCGGCTGGCTGCCGACGAGGCGCGACGCCGCACCGAGGAGGAGGCGGCGGTCCGGCGGCAGGCTGACGAGGAGGCCCGCAAGCGGTCCGAGGAAGAGGCGCGCCGCAAGGCGGAGGAAGCCGCGTCGCGGCTGCTGGCGAAAGAGGATGAGGAGCGGCGGCGCCACGCCGACGGTGGTGGCCAGGCGGAGACCGCCCCGGCCGAGGCGCGCGCGCCGGCGGCGCCGGCGGCCCCCCGCCCGGTGACGCGCGAGAAGGAGAAGCCGGCCGAGGCCGCGCGCCCCAAGCTCAAGGGCAAGGCGGCTGCGAAACCCGAGAAGGTGGACACGCGCGAGGGCAAGCGTGCCCCCGCCGCCGCGCGCCGCGAAGGGCCGCGCGGGCGCGTCGTGCTCGATACCGACCACGACGTGATGGAGCGGCGCGGGCCCTCGCTCGCGGCGATCAGACGCCATCGCGAGCGGGAGCGGCGGCAGGCGCAGCAGCTGGATTCCGGCCCGATCGTGCGCGAGGTCACCCTGCCCGATACGATCACGGTGTCCGAGCTCGCCAACCGCATGGCGGTGCGCGGCGCGGACGTGGTCCGGCAGCTCATGAAGATGGGCGTGATGGCGACCATCAATCAGCCGATCGACTCCGATACCGCCGAGCTACTGGTCTCGGAGTTCGGCCACGTGGCCAAGCGGGTGAGCGAATCCGACGTGGAGATCGGGCTGGACGGCATCGAGGACCGCCCGGAGGAGTTGGTGCCGCGGGCACCGGTGGTCACGGTCATGGGCCACGTCGACCACGGCAAGACCTCGCTCTTGGACGCGTTGCGCGACGCCGACGTCGCGGCGCACGAGGCGGGCGGCATCACCCAGCACATCGGCGCGTATCAGGTCGATCTCGGCACCGGGCACCCGGTGACCTTCATCGACACGCCGGGCCACGCCGCCTTCACCGAGATGCGCGCCCGCGGCGCCCAGGTGACCGACGTCGTGGTGCTGGTGGTGGCCGCGGACGACGGCGTCATGCCGCAGACGGTCGAGGCGATCCGCCACGCCCGGGCCGCAGGCGTGCCGATCGTGGTCGCGATCAACAAGATCGACAAGCCGGACGCCAACCCCGACCGGGTCAGGCAGGAGCTCCTGAGCCAGGAGCTGGTGGTCGAGGAGTTCGGCGGCGAGGTGCTCTCGGTCGAGGTCAGCGCGCTCCAGAAGCTCAATCTGGACAAGCTGATCGAGATCCTGCAGCTGCAGGCGGAGATCCTCGAGCTCAAGGCCAATCCGAAGCGCTCGGCGCAAGGTGCGGTGATCGAGGCCAAGCTCGATCGCGGCCGCGGCGTGGTCGCGACGGTGCTGATCCAGCGCGGCACGCTTCGCGTCGGCGAGATCGTGGTCTGCGGCGGCCAGTGGGGTCGCGTGCGCGCGATGCTCGACGACCGCGGCGAACCGGTGCTCGAGGCCGGCCCCTCCGTGCCGGTGGAGATCCTGGGCCTGGACGCCGTGCCGGATGCCGGCGATCAGCTGGTGGTGGTCGAGAGCGAGCGCCGTGCGCGCGAGATCACCGAGTACCGGCAGCGCAAGCGGCGCGAGCAGAGCGCCGCGACCACGCCGCGCAGCACGGTCGAGGAGATGTTCAGCCAGCTCTCGGCCGGCGAGGCCAATGAGCTTCCGGTGGTGGTCAAGTCCGACGTGCACGGTTCGCTCGAGGCGATCGTGGCCGGCCTGGAGAAGTTCAGCACCGAGGAGGTCGCGGTGCGCGTCCTGCACAGCGGCGTGGGCGCGATCACCGAGTCCGACGTCACGCTCGCGGTCGCATCCAAGGCGCTGATCCTGGGCTTCAACGTCCGCGCCAACGCGCCGGCGCGCGAGCTCGCCCGGCGCGAGGGCGTCGAGATCCGCTACTACTCGATCATCTACGAGCTGCTCGACGAGATGAAGGCGCTGCTCTCCGGCATGCTGGCGCCGACCGCGCGCGAGCACATGCTGGGCCATGCCGAGATCCGGGAGGTGTTCACGATCACCAAGGTCGGCAAGATCGCCGGCTGCCGCGTCACCGATGGCCTGATCCGGCGTGGCGCCCGGCTGCGCCTCCTGCGCGACGACGTGGTGATCTACGAGGGCGCGCTCGGCTCGCTCCGGCGGTTCAAGGACGACGTCCGCGAGGTCCGGGAGGGCTTCGAGTGCGGCATCGGCATCGAGGGCTACGGCGACATCCGCCCGGGCGACGTGATCGAGGCGTACGAGATCGAGGAGGTCGCGCGCCAGCTGTGACGGAACCCGAGTTGCAGACCGGCGCGCGCGCCATGGGCGCGTTGAATGGAGGGGTCGAGGTGACCCGCGCGCGATCAGCAGACGGCGGCGAGACGCAGCGCCAGCTCCGGGTCGGGGAGCAGGTGCGTCATGTGCTGGCCGAGCTGCTCATGCGCGGTGACGTGCACGATTCGGTGCTGACGAACGCCAGCCTCACCGTGACCGAGGTGCGCATGAGCCGGGATCTGCGTCGGGCGACCGTGTTCCTGACCGAGCTCGGCGGCGGGCTGCGCGCCGAGATCGGGGCCGCGCTCGAGCGCGCGGCGCCGTTCCTGCGCGGCGAGATCGCCCGGCGCATGCATCTCAAATACGCCCCCGACCTGCTGTTCCGGCTCGATACCTCGTTCGAGGAAGCCGCCCGGGTCGACCGGCTGCTCGCGAGCGAGCGGGCCCGGCTGCGACGCCAGCACGAGGACGAGGATGAGCCGCGCTAGGCGCCGGGGCCACCCGATCCACGGCTGGCTCTGCCTGGACAAGCCCGAGGGCATGACCTCGACCGAGGCGGTCGCCCGCGTGCGTCGGATCACCGGCGCCGCCAAGGTCGGCCACGGCGGCACCCTCGATCCGCTCGCGACCGGCGTGCTGCCGATCGCGCTCGGCGAGGCGACCAAGACCGTGGCCTACGTCATGGAAGGCCGGAAGCACTACCGCTTCACGGCGCGGCTCGGCGAGGCGCGCACCACGGACGATCGCGAGGGCGAGGTGATCGCACGCAGCGATCTGCGCCCGAGCGATGCCGAGATCGAGGCCGTGCTGCCCGAGTTCACGGGTGCGATCGAGCAGGTGCCGCCCCAGTTCGCCGCGGTCAAGGTCGCGGGTGAGCGGGCGTACGACCTCGCCCGGCGCGGCGAGGCGGTGGACCTCGCGCCCCGCACCGTGCAGATGGACGAGTTGCGGCTGATCGCCCGGCCCGATGCCGACCATGTCGCCTTCGAGCTGATCTGCGGGCGCGGCGCCTATGTGCGCGCGCTCGTGCGCGATCTCGGCGAGCGTCTGGGCTGCCTTGCGCACGTGGAAGGGCTGCGGCGGCTGCGCGTCGGCCCCTTCACCGCGGAGGACGCGATCTCGCTCGCCGCGCTCGAGCAGCTGGTCGCGGACGATGCCCTGCCGCAGGCGCTGATGCCGGTAGCGGTGGCGCTCGAGGGCATGCCCTCGCTCGCATTGACCGAACCCCAGGCGCATCGCCTGCGTGCCGGCCAGGTGGTCCGGGTGGCCCCCCAGCTCGTGGTGGGCGAGGCCGGCGAGCACGGCACCGTGCGCGCCATGTCGGCCGGGCGCGTGGTGGCGCGCGCCCGCCTGCGCGGCGGCGAGCTCAGCCCGGTCCGGGTGTTCAATCTCTAGGACGCAGCACTGGCAAACAGTTGGATCAACGATGTCGATCACGCAAGAGCGCAAGCACGAAGTCATCAATCAGTACGCGAACGTCCCGGGCGATACCGGCTCGCCGGAGGTCCAGGTGGCGCTGCTCACCGAGCGCATCGGCAACCTCACCGAGCATCTCAAGGAGCACAAGAAGGATTTCGCCTCGCGACGCGGCCTTCTGATGCTGGTCGGTCAGCGCCGGCGGCTGCTCGATTACCTGCGCCGCAAGGAGGAGAGTCGCTACCTGAACTTGATCGAGCGGCTCGGGCTCCGCAAATAACGATTGCAACCGACGACCGCTGCCCGGGTACGGCCCGGGCAGGGTGGTCGATCCCCACGGGTCCGGCGTCAATCCGGGCAGGCGGCGCGCCGTGATGCGACCCGCCTAGGCTGTCAGAAAAGGCGACAGACAGACATGTTCAACGTAACCCGCAGAGAGCTGGTTTGGGGCGGGCGGCCCTTGGTGCTGGAGAGCGGCCGGTTCGCCCGGCAGGCCGACGGCGCCGTGCTCGTGACCTATGGCGAGACCACGGTGCTGTGCACCGCCGTCGCCAGCCGCACGGCCAAGCCCGGGCAGGACTTCTTCCCGCTGACCGTCAACTACCAGGAGAAGACTTTCGCCGCCGGCAAGATTCCCGGCGGCTTTTTCAAGCGCGAAGGCCGTCCCGCGGAGAAGGAGACCCTGACCTCGCGCCTGATCGACCGGCCGATCCGGCCGCTTTTCCCGACCGGCTTCAAGAACGAGACGCAGGTCATCTGCACGGTCCTTTCGCACGATCAGGAGAACGATCCCGACATCGTCTCGATGATTGGCGCATCGGCGGCGCTCACGCTTTCCGGCATTCCCTTCCTCGGCCCGATCGGCGGCGCCCGGGTGGGTTATCGCGACGGCGAGTTCATCCTCAATCCGACCTTTCAGGAGCTCGCCGGCAGCGAGCTCGACCTCGTGGTCGCCGGCACCCGCGATGCCGTGATGATGGTCGAATCGGAAGCCAGGGAGCTGTCCGAGGAGACCATGCTCGGGGCGGTGCTGTTCGGGCAGCGGCAGTTCCAGCCGGTGATCGATCTGATCATCGACCTGGCCCAGGCCTGCGCCAAGGAGCCCTGGGAGCTCGAGCTCGAGGATCGCAGCGAGCTCTACGAGAGGCTGCGCGGGGAGTTCGAGGCGGCGCTGCGCGAGGCGTACGCCGAGCCCGGCAAGCAGGCGCGGCACGAGAAGATCGAGGCGGTGCGGGCCCGCGCGCTCGAGCTGCTCGCGGGCGAGGACCTCGCCCAGGAGATCGCCCTCGCCGGTGAGTTCAAGCGGCTGGAGAAGTCGATCGTCCGCAACGCGATCCTGGACACCGGGCAGCGGATCGACGGCCGCGACACCAGGACCGTCCGCCCGATCGACGTCCAGGTCGGCGTCCTGCCACGAGTCCACGGCAGCGCCCTGTTCACGCGCGGCGAGACTCAGGCCCTGGTCGTGGCGACGCTCGGCACCGGGCAGGACGAGCAGGTGGTCGACGCCCTCGAGGGCGATCGCCGCGAGCACTTCATGCTGCATTACAACTTCCCCCCGTACTCGGTCGGCGAGGCGAGCTTCATGCGCCCGCCCGGCCGCCGCGAGATCGGTCACGGCAAGCTCGCCTGGCGGGCGGTCCGGCCGCTGCTGCCGGCGCGCGAGGATTTCCCCTACACCATCCGGCTGGTCTCGGAGATCACCGAATCCAACGGCTCCAGCTCCATGGCCACGGTGTGCGGCAGCTCGCTCGCCCTGATGGACGCGGGCGTGCCGATCCGGCGGCCGGTCGCCGGGATCGCGATGGGGCTGATCAAGGAGGCCGAGCGCTTCGCGGTGCTCTCCGACATTCTCGGCGATGAGGATCACCTGGGCGACATGGACTTCAAGGTCGCCGGCACCGAGGCGGGCGTGACCTCGCTGCAGATGGACATCAAGATCGCCGGGATCACCGAGGAGATCATGCAGACCGCGCTCGCCCAGGCGAAGGACGGCCGGCTGCACATCCTGGCCGAGATGGCCAAGGGCATCACCAGCTCGCGCGAGGAGATGCGCGAGACCGTGCCGCGGATCCGCGTGATCCAGATCCCGCAGGACAAGATCGGCGCGGTGATCGGCCCGGGCGGCAAGATGATCCGCGAGATCACCGAGACGACCAAGACCAAGATCGACATCGAGGACGACGGGACGGTCAAGATCGCATCGGCCGATGCCGCCGCGAGCGAGCAGGCGGTCGACTGGATCCGGGGCCTGACCAGCGAGCCCGAGGTCGGCAGGATCTATACCGGCAAGGTGGTCCGGGTGGTCGACTTCGGCGCCTTCATCAACTTCCTGGGCAGCCAGGACGGGCTCTGCCACATCAGCGAGCTTGCCAACGAGCGCGTCGGCAAGGTCACCGACGTCGTCAACGAAGGTGACCAGGTCAAGGTCATGGTCCTTGCC
>CAZXYL010000746.1:0-1636 GCA_964644915.1 uncultured Geminicoccaceae bacterium | reverse complement strand
TGGCAGGCCCAGCGCGAGAGCGCGCCCGCGCAGAGCGAGCCGCGCGAGGTGAGCCGCGCCGTGCGTGTGCTGGAGGTCGTCCCGCTCGACTTCGTGCCGCGGGCGATCGGCTACGGCAGCGTGCAGCCCGCCCGGATCTGGGACGCGGTCGCCCGGGTCAGCGGCGAGATCGTCTTTCGCCATCCGGAGCTGGAGCGCGGTCGCCTGCTCGGGGCGGATGTCGAGATCCTGCGCATCGACCCGACCGACTACCAGCTGGCCGTGACCCGCGGCGAGGCGAGCCTGGACGCGGCCCGCGCCCAGCTCGCCGAGCTCGAGGTGCGGGAGGAGAACCTGGGCGCCTCGCTCGAAATCGAGCGCCGGGCGCTGGCGTTGGCGCAGGACAACCTCGCCCGCCAGCAGGAGCTGCTCGAGCGCGGCAGCGTGCCGCAATCGGCCGTCGACGAGGCCGAAACCAGGGTCCTGAACCAGCGCCAGCGCGTGCAGGACCTGGAGAACCAGCTGCGCCTGATCCCGGCCGAGCGGCGGGTGCTGGAGGCGAGCATCGCACAAGGGCAGGCCGAGCTCGAGGAGGCGCGCCTCGCCGTCGAGCGCACCACGATCCGCATGCCCTTCGACGGCCGGATCGCGCAGGTCGACGTCGAGCTGTTGCAGTTCGTCAACGTCGGCCAGGTGCTCGCGGTCGCCGACGGCATCGAGACCGCGGAGATCGAGGCGCAGTTCCCGCTCGGTCGCATCGCTCCCCTGGTGCGCGCCGACATCGATCTCACGGCGCTGACCGCGGGCGAGCTCGCCGAGATCCCGGGCCGGCTCGGGCTGGAAGCCACGGTTCGCCTGCACACCGATACGATCAGCGCGAGCTGGGAGGCGCGCTTCGAGCGCCTGAGCGACCGCATCGACCCGCAGACCCGCACCGCGGGCCTGATCATCGCCGTCGATGATCCCTACCGCCAGGCGATCCCCGGCCGCCGGCCGCCGCTCGCGAAGGACATGTTCGTCGAGGTCGAGCTGCGCGGCCGGCCCTGGGCGGATACGCTGGTGGTGCCGCGGGTCGCGGTGCAGCGGCGCGACGGGGGCGGTTCGGTGCTCTATCTCGTGGGCGACGACGACCGGCTCGACGTCCGCGAGGTGACGCTCGGGCCGACCCAGGGCGATCTGGTCGTGGTCAGCGACGGCCTGGCACCCGGCGAGCAGGTCGTGGTGACCGACCTGATCCCGGCGATCGAGGGCATGCGGCTGGAGCCCCGGCCCGATCTCGCGCTGGCCGAGCGGGTGCGGGCGCTGGCGACCGGCCGGCTCGATGCGGAAGCGCGGCTGCAATGATCCGCTTCTGCGCCGCGCACCCCACCGCCGCCAATCTGCTCATGCTGCTGATGATGGCGGCGGGCCTGTTGTCGCTGCCCGCCCTGCAGCGTGAGACCTTCCCGGAGTTCGCTCTCGACGTGGTCCAGGTCCAGGTGGTCTGGCCCGGCGCCTCGGCCGAGGAGGTCGAGGAGGCGATCTGCCGCCGCATCGAGGACGCGACCGACGGCCTGACCGAGTTGCGCGAGCTGCGCTGCGCCGCGCGCGAGAGCCTGGCCTCGGCCGAGCTCGAGATGCGCGCGGGCGGCAACCTCGACCGCTTCCTGGCCGAGGT
>CAZXYL010000745.1:0-2438 GCA_964644915.1 uncultured Geminicoccaceae bacterium | reverse complement strand
GCCCTCGACCGCAAGCGCGGTATGGCAGCCGGCGATCGCGACCTCGTACAGAAGCGCGTCCTTTGCGCCCGTGGCGACCCGCACGCCGTCGATGCCGACCCCGCTCAGGTCGACCTCGGCCGCTGTACCGGGCCAGGCGATCGCACCCGGGCCGAGCAGACGCAGCTTGGCAACGCTAGCGCCAGCGCCGGTCAGCTGAATGGCGGCACCGCTCGGCACCGCGAGCTTCAGGACGGACCCGGTGCCTTCGCCGAACAGGGTCAGGCCGTCGACGATCAGGCTCGAGCCGAGGACATAGGCATTGGCGCTCGCCGGGACGTAGATCGCCGTCTGCCGGCTCGCCGCCGCGGCGAGGGCGGCCTGGAAAGCGACGCTGTCGTCCGTGACCCCATCGCCCATCGCGCCGAAATCGCGGACGTTCACGACCGCGGCTAGATGCTCCCCGAGCGATCGGGCCGTGGTCGCCCCGTTGGGCGTGACCATCACGCCGCTGGCATCGCCGTTGTCCGGAATCTCGGTGTGGCCCAGCGCCGCCGGCTGCCCGGAGCTGTCGAAGCCCAGGAGCTTGCCCGCGCGCTCGCCGGCCGCAGGCAGGCAGAAGTCGAGCGCGCCCTCGGAAGGGCCTGCCCGCAGCGAGCGGCCGTGCTCCTCCCGATCCTCCTGGATCAGCATCATGATGCGGTCGAGCTCGGCGTTGATCGCCGAGGCCCGGAACGGCCCGCCGTCGACGAAGGAGGTCTCGCGGATGCCTTCGGTGCGCCGCAGGAGGGTGAGCGTCGTGCCGGCCGGGGGAGGCTCCGTGAACACGACCTCACCGCCGCTCGGCTCTCCCAGGCCGGAGATCGCAAAGCCCGTGGCCGCGATGCCGCCCAGATAGACCAGCAGATCGTCCGCGTTGAGCACTTCGAAGGGGAAGGCGAAGGCGGTCCGACTGCCGTCGCCGCTATACTGGATCCGCGGCAGCGGATCGCGGGTGAAGGTGTTGGACATCGCACCTGGCCTCGTTGCGTGAGATTGCGGGTGGATCGGGCCTCAGAGGTCGAGCAGAGAGGTGCCTCGCCGGCTGCCGGTGCCGAGCAGGCGCGCGTTGCTCTGCGTGGCGCCGCCGACCAGCTCGAGCAGACTGCGCTGGCGCGAGGTACGCGCCTGGCGCCGGATGTCCTCGATCCGCTGCCCGGACTGGACGCTCCGCGCGGTCGCGCCGGCTTCGGCCTCCTCGATCAGGCCGCGGAGCACCGCATCCGACGAACCGCCGCTGCCGACGCCGGCTGCGGCCGCACGGGCACGCTGGGCCGCGAGCTGGCGGCGCAGGCGCTCGCGCTGCTCGCGCAGCGCTTCCTCGTCGCGCTGCTGGATCGTTGCGATCTGGCGGTCGCGATCCGCGCCGATGGCCCGGGACTGCCGGCTCGCCGCCTGCTGGGCGAGCGCGAGGTTGAGGCCCACTGTGGCCAGGCTGGTGAGGGCACCCATCAGTCGTTCACCTTTACTTCGGTGGTTGCGGACAAGAGCATGCAGGGGAGCGGCGCGTCCTGCTCGATGCGCCATGGCGGTTGTTCGGTCCCGCGTCGCCAGCCCAGCGCACGCAGCGCCCGGTCGCCCGTGAACGGGCTCGGGCTGCGGTCGGTCGGCCCACCGCCGATGCTGTGGAGCGCGACGTCCTTCAGGCCATCGCCGACGTCGATCCGCAGGTGCCGCGTCTCGAACAGGCGCAGGCTCACCCGGACCGGTCGATAGGCCGCATCCTGGGCACCGCCCCGCCCGACGGTGGCCGCCGCCGGCAGCGGCTCGACCACATGCGTGAAGGGCAGGCCCACGACCAGCTGGCGCGCCGGGGCGAGCAGGCTCACTTGGCCGCCCTCGACCGTAGTCTTCTCGATCGCGAAATCGTCCGCGACGATGGCGACGGTCTGCCCCTCCAGATGATCCAGGCCGGCCCAGACCAGGGTCGGACTGGCCTCGGTGAGGCGCAGACCCGCGTCGACCTGCAGATCGTCGTCGAGCTGCTCGAGGAAGACGCCGTTGGCGCGCTCGATCAGGAGGATGGTTCGATCGGCGACGGTCGCGACCGACAGGATCCGGCCCTCCGTCTCCTGCAGGCTCCAGGCGGCGATATCGGCATTTCGGTAGATCGCGATCGTCGCGAGCGAGCCGTCGGCCATGACGATCATGAACAGGCGCCGCGCCTGATCGAACGCCTGGTCGACGGGATCCCGCACGAGGTGTCGGGCCAGGAGCGCCAGGTCGGCCGACTGGTACGCCTGCTCGACATCCGCGAACAGGAACTCGCGGATCTCGCGCCCGTTGCGCGCGGCATAGAGCGTGGCGCCGTCCACGTCGACGGGTGGCACGTGGCGGTGGCGCGGCGATCCGACCCGGCTCTGCTGCTGCACCTGGATGTTGGTGGGCGTGAGCGGGACGCCGGTGACGATCCACTCCCC
>CAZXYL010000744.1:0-2097 GCA_964644915.1 uncultured Geminicoccaceae bacterium | reverse complement strand
GGTGCTGGTCTGGCCGGTGCTGGTGCAGGGGGAGCTCGCGGCCGAGCAGGTGGCGGCGGCGATCGCGGGCTTCAACCGGCTGCCCGACGGCGGCGGGCTGCCGCGGCCGGACCTTCTGATCGTGGCCCGCGGCGGCGGGTCGCTGGAGGACCTCTGGGCCTTCAACGAGGAGATCGTGGTGCGGGCCGCGGCGGCGAGCGCGATCCCGCTGATCTCCGCCGTCGGGCATGAGACCGACACGACGCTGATCGATCTCGCGGCGGATATGCGCGCGCCGACGCCCACCGCCGCGGCCGAGCGCGCCGTGCCGGTGCGCCTCGAGCTGATGCACAAGGCCCGCCAGCTCGACGAGCGGCTGTTCCACGCCATGGCGCGGGACCTGCGCGCCCGCGGGCAGCATGTCACGGGCCTGGCGCGCGGCCTGCCGGAGCCGATCACCCTGCTGGCGCAGGCCGCGCAGCGGCTCGACGGGCTGAGCGAGGGCCTGCCGCGGGCGGTGGCGGGCCGGCTCGAGCGCTACTTCTGGCAAGTGGGCGACCTCGGCAACCGCCTGCGCTCGCCCGCCCAGCTCCTGCAGGAATCCGGGCACCGTGTCGGCCGCTGCGCCGATCGCCTGGCGCTGCTGTTCCGGAGCTCGGTCCGCGACCACGGGCGGCATCTGGAACGCGTCGCGGCCCGGCTCAGCCTGGACGAGGTCCGGCGGCGGCTGCCCCGCCACGGCGCGATCCTGCATGAGCTGTCCGCCCGCCAGCATAATAGCATCGACCGCCGCATGGCCGCGAGCGAAGCCAGGCTCTCGGGGCTCGCGAGCCTGCTCGAGAGCCTGAGCTATCAGGGCGTGCTCGCGCGCGGCTTCGCCCTGGTGCGCGACGAGCGGGGCGAACTCGTGCGCAAGGCGTCCGACGCGCGCCTGCGCAGCGTGCTGGAGCTCGAGTTCGCGGACGGGCGCATGCACGCGTTGCCCGACGGCTCCCTGCGGCGCCGGCCGGCTCGCAAGAGCGAGGAGGCACCGGCCGAGCAGGGCTCGCTCCTGTAGCTCCGGGCGGGCTGATCGGATGCGGGGCATCGACCGGCTGCTCGAGGTCATGGCGCGGCTGCGCGACCCGGAGCGCGGCTGCCCCTGGGACCTCGAGCAGGACTTCGCCACCATCGCCCCTTACACGATCGAGGAGGCCTACGAGGTCGCCGATGCGATCGCCCGCGGCGATCTCGATGCGCTGCGAGAGGAGCTGGGCGATCTCCTCCTGCAGGTCGCCTATCACGCGCGGATGGCGGAGGAGGCGGGGCGCTTCGACTTCGAGGACGTGGCGCACGCGATCGCCGAGAAGATGATCGCGCGCCATCCGCACGTGTTCGGCGCGGCCGAGGTCGAGAGCGCCAAGGCCCAGACCCTGGCCTGGGAGGCGACCAAGGCGGCCGAGCGGCAACAGAAGGCGGCCGAACGCGGTGCCGTGCACAGCCTGCTCGACGATGTGCCCGTGGCGCTGCCCGCGCTCACGCGCGCGGCAAAGCTGCAAAAGCGCGCCGCCCGGGGCGGCTTCGACTGGCCGGACGCGCGTCAGGTGCTGGACAAGATCGAGGAGGAGGTGGGCGAGCTGCGCGCCGAGCTGTCCGAGGCCGCGCCCGAGCGGCTGACGGACGAAGTGGGCGATCTCCTGTTCAGCCTCGCCAACCTCGCCCGGCACCTCGGGGTCGAGCCGGAAGGCGCGCTGCGCCACACCAACCGCAAGTTCGAGCGCCGCTTTCGCGCGATCGAACAGGCGCTCGCCGCCGCCGGCCGTCGCATGGAGGACACCCCGCTCGACGAGCTCGAGGCACTCTGGCAAAAGGCCAAGCGCGCCGAGTAGGCCACACTGGTACGGTCTGTGCACAGTGCCCGGCGGAGGAGGCGACATCATGCCAACCCGAGCCCGCGCCGCACTGGCGAACGGCGGCAGCCGAGCGCTTTCCTCGGCGGCCGTGCTGGCCTGCCTGGTGCTCGTAGCCTGCGGGCCCGGCGAGGATCCTGCGGCGGCGCCGCCCCCGCCCGCGGTGGTGGTGGCACCTGCCACAATGCGCGACGTCGCCGGCTCGCGCGAGTTCATCGGGCGCACCCAG
>CAZXYL010000743.1:0-2043 GCA_964644915.1 uncultured Geminicoccaceae bacterium | reverse complement strand
GCCCCATTTAGCATAGACCAGCCGACAAAAATCGCCTTCGGCGAAGCGCGGATCGACGAGGTCGCGGCCGATGCGCGCCTGCTGGCCGGGCCGAGGCCGCGCATTCTGCTGGTCGCGGATCGGGGTGTCGTGCGCGCGGGCCTGGTCGAGCGGGCACTGAACGCGCTGGCCCGGCGCCGGCTCGAGCCCGAGGTCTTCGCCGAGCTCGACGGCGAGCCGAAGGCGGCCGATGTGGATGCCGCCGCCGCCCTCGCGCGCGTCGCCGGCGCGGAGCTGATCGTGGCGCTGGGTGGCGGCTCGGCTCTGGACGTGGGCAAGCTCGCGGCCGCGATCGCGCCTGCCGAGGCGCCGGCCGAGGCCTACGCGCTGGCCGCGCGCGCCTTCCCGGCCCGGCCGCTGCCCATCCTCTGCATCCCGACCACGGCTGGCACCGGCGCCGAGGTGACCCGGACTGCGGTGTTCGCGGACGGCTCCGGGCGCAAGCTCTGGGCCTGGGGCGAGGCGCTCCGACCCAGGCTCGCCCTGCTCGACCCCACTCTCACCCTGACACTGCCGGCGCCGGTCACGGCCATGGCCGGCCTGGACGCCCTGGTGCACGCGATCGAGGCGGCGACCAACCGGCGCGGCAATCCCTTCACGGACGCTTACGCGCTCCAGGCGATTCGTCTGGTCGCGCAGCACCTGCCCGCCGTGGTCGCGCGCCCGGACGATGTCGCCGCGCGCTCGGGCATGCTGATCGGCGCCTGCCTCGCCGGCCTCGCCATCGACGGCGCCGGCACGGCGATCGCGCACGCCCTGGGCCACGCGCTCGGCACGATCGGACGGGTGCCGCACGGCCGCGCCGTGGCGCTCTCGCTGCGCGTGGCGCTCGCCTGGAATGCGGGAGCCGCGCCCAAGCGCCACTGGGCGGTGGCCGATGCGATGGGGCTGTCCGGACTGGATGACGAGGAGCTGCCCGGGGCGCTCGCCGGGCGCTACGAGGAACTCCTGCGCGCCACCGCAATGCCGACGGGTCTCGGGGGTGACGGGCTCGGGCCCCGCGATGCCGAGCGGCTCATGAAGGCGCTGTTCGCACCGGAGAACCGCCCGATGCTCGAGGCGAACGCGCGGCCGGTGACGCGGGGCGCCAGCGCGCGGCTGATCGAGGCCCTGCTCTCGGCCCGATGATCAGAGGCCGCGTGCGCGCCCGCCTCTCTGGTCATTTGCCGTCCGGGGCTCACCTTACGTGGCAAGGGATGAGCCGCCAGCAGATGGGAGCTCAGATGTTCGATCGACTGAGGAGAATTCTCACCCCGCCCCCGGTGCCGGAGGCGCCGCCGGAGCACAGCTTCGAGGAGCGGCAGGTCGCCGCCGCGGCGCTGATGGTCGAGGCGGCGCGCATGGACAGCAGCTTCCGCCCCGACGAGCGCGCGCGCATCGAGCAGCTGGTCCAGGAGCGGTTCGGGCTCTCGCGCGAGGAGGCCGTGGATCTGGTCGACGAGGCGGAGAAGGCATCCGATACGAGCGTGCAGTGGCAGGGCTTCACGAGCGCCATCAAGCAGGGCTTCGATCACGACGAGCGCGTGCAGCTGATCGAGATGATGTGGGAGGTGGTCTACGCCGACCGCAAGCTGCACGACTACGAGGCGAGCTTGCTGCGGCGCGTCACCGGCCTGCTCTACGTCTCGGACCGGGAGAGCGGGGAGGCGCGCAAGCGCGCGCTCGCGCGCCTCGGCCTGAGCTGAGCCCGGCCTCCCTGCAGGCACGAGAGGAGTGCCGCCATGGCCGAATCGATCGGTATCACGCTGACGCAGCTCGGCCGCCCGAGCGAGCTGCCGAAGTCGCCCGAGGGCGCTAGGCTCGAGTGGGTGCCGAACCCGCATCCGGGCACGAGCTATCTCGTGCGCCTGACCTGCCCCGAGTTCACCTCGCTCTGCCCGGTCACGGGCCAGCCCGATTTAGCGCACCTCGTGATCGACTACGTGCCCAAAGAGCGGCTGGTCGAGAGCAAGTCGCTCAAGCTGTTCCTGGGCTCGTTCCGCAACCACGGCGCCTTCCACGAGG
>CAZXYL010000742.1:0-1798 GCA_964644915.1 uncultured Geminicoccaceae bacterium | reverse complement strand
CGGACCATCGGCGGCATGGCGTAGATGATGGTCGCGATCATCGCGGCGACGGGGTTGAAGCCGAAGAACCAGAGGATCGGCACGAGATAGGCGAAGACCGGCACGGTCTGCATGAGATCGAGCAGGGGCGTGAGCGCGCGCTCGAGCCTGGGGTGGCGGAACGCCGCGATCCCGAGCGAGCCGCCGAGTGCGATGCCGAGCGGCACCGCGATCGCGATCGAGGAGAGCGTCGTCATGGCGCTCTCCCAGTGTCCGAAGACGGCGAGATAGAGGAAGCAGATCGCGACCAGGACGGCGAGACCGCGGCCGCCGGCGTAGTGCGCGGCAACGATCAGCGCTGCGATCAGCGCGAACCAGGGCACGCGCGGCCAGATCTCGACCGCGTCCTGGCCGAAGCCGACCGCAAAGCCGCTGGCCAGGAGGCTCTGGGCGAGCAGGAAGGGCTGCTCGATCAGCCAGGAGATCGCCCGGGTCAGCTCCTGGAAGGTGAACAGGCCGAAGCTCGCGTCCTCGCGCAGCCAGCCCATGAGGCCGTTGATCCAGCCTCGGAACGGCACGACCCAGGCGGCGGGATACCTGAAGGCCCAGGACGCCTGATCGCTCGCGGCGAAGAGCAGAACCGCGAGCGCGAGCAGCGCCAGCCACGGCAGCACGACATGCGGGACCGGCGCCGCCGGCGGCAGCGGCACCGGCCGCGCCGGCAGCGGCCTAGCCATGCGCGCCCGTCCGTTCGCCCGCGAGCACGGCGATCACCGCGTCGCGGTCGATCTGGCCGATCACCCGGCCCTCGCCGTCGGTGACCGCGAACGGCCGCCCGGCATCGACCACCTGCCGCGCGACGGCCTGGATCTTGGCCTCGGCCGGGACCGCGCCCGCGAATTCCGCGCCGTCCGCAGGCGCCATGATCGCCCGCGCCGAGAGCACCTTGGCGCGCGGGATCTCCTTGGTGAACTCGGCGACGTAGGCCGTCGCGGGCCGGGTCACGAGGTCTTCGGGCGTGCCGGTCTGGATGATGGCGCCGTCCTGCATGATCGCGATCCGATCGGCGAGCCGGATCGCCTCGTCGAAGTCGTGGGTGATGAAGGCGATGGTCTTCTGCAGCACGTTCTGCAGGCGCAGGAACTCGTCCTGCATCTCGCGCCGGATGAGCGGGTCGAGGGCCGAGAACGGCTCGTCGAGGAACCAGATCTCGGGCTCGACCGCGAGCGAGCGGGCGATGCCGACCCGCTGCTGCTGCCCGCCGGAAAGCTCGCGCGGGAAGTACTGCTCGCGCCCCTTGAGGCCGACCAGCTCGATCATCTCGAGCGCGCGCCGCTCACGCCTCGCCCGGTCGACGCCCTGGACCTCGAGCGGGAAGGCGACGTTGCCCAGCACCGTGAGATGCGGCAGGAGGGCGAAGTGCTGGAAGACCATGCCCATCTTGTGACGGCGGATCTCGATCAGGCGCGGCTCCGAGACGAGCAGGAGATCCTCGCCGTCGAACAGCACGCGCCCGGCCGTGGGCTCGATCAGGCGCGAGAGGCAGCGCACGAGCGTCGATTTGCCCGAGCCCGAGAGCCCCATGATGACGAAGATCTCGCCGGTGCGGACCTCGAGGCTGGCATCGCGCACGGCGCCGATCAGCCCGGCGCCCGCGAGCGCCGCCGCATCCGGGTCCGGATGCGACGCCAGGAACCGCTCGGGCTCCGGGCCGAACAGCTTCCAGACGCGCTCGCAGGCGAGCTTGACCGGGGCGCTCATCCGAACGCCGATCCCGCCAGCTCACCCCGCGCAGGCGGTCCAGGCCTTCCAGGTCGCC
>CAZXYL010000741.1:0-3446 GCA_964644915.1 uncultured Geminicoccaceae bacterium | reverse complement strand
ATCGTCGCATCGGGCGCCATCACCCGCTCGACCGCGGAGTGCGAGATGTCCCGCTCGTGCCAGAGCGCCACGTTCTCGAGCGCCGGGATCACGGCGGCGCGCACGAGGCGCGCGAGGCCGGTTAGGTTCTCGGACAGGATGGGGTTCTGCTTGTGCGGCATGGCCGAGCTGCCCTTCTGGCCCTGGCCGAAGGGCTCCATCACCTCGCCGACCTCGGTGCGCTGCAAATGGCGAATCTCGACCGCGAGGCGCTCGATCGAGCTCGCGACCACGGCGAGCACGGCGAAGTACATGGCGTGCCGATCGCGCGGGATGACCTGGGTCGAGACCGGCTCCGGGGTGAGCCCGAGGCGCTCCGCGACCCTGGCCTCGACCCGCGGATCGACGTTTGCGAAGGTGCCGACCGCGCCCGAGATGGCGCAGGTCGCGATCTCCGCCTTCGCCCGCTCGAGCCGCTCGCGCGCGCGCGCGAACTCGGCGAAGTGCCCCGCGAGCTTGAGGCCGAAGGTCGTGGGCTCGGCATGGATGCCGTGCGAGCGGCCGACGCAGACCGTGTCCTTGTGCTCGAAGGCCCGGAGCTTCAGGGCAGCCAGAACGCGATCCAGCCCGGCCAGCAGCAGATCGCTCGCCTGCTTGAGCTGGAGTGCCAGCGCGGTATCGAGCAGGTCCGAGGACGTCATGCCCTGGTGCAAGAAGCGCGCGTCCGGCCCGATCACCTCCTCGACGTGGGTGAGGAACGCGATCACATCGTGGCGCGTGGTCGCCTCGATCGCCTCGATCCGGCCCGGGTCGATGATCTGCTCGATGCGGCGCTCCGCCTCCTTGCGCACGTTCGCCGCAGCGGCCGCGGGTGCCTGGCCCAGCTCGGCCATGGCTTCCAGCGCTGCGATCTCGATCTCGAGCCACAGCCGCAGCCGGTTCTCGGGCGTCCAGATGGCGGCCATCTCGGGCCGGGTGTAGCGCGGGATCATGCCGGGCTCCGTGCGCTGCCGACTCGCGCACCGGTGTAGCAGGGCGGGCCCGCGAGCGGGAGGGGCTGCGCGCGCCGGGCGCATTGTCGGCCCGGCGTGCCGGCCGTAATCTCGCCGCCATGCCGCTGCCCCGCCTCCCGCGCGCGCTGCGCCCGCGCCGCCTCTCGATCGCCGGCTATCTCAGCCTCGGCATCGGCGGGCTGATGGCGGTCGCGATCGGGGGCGTGCTGATCGGGCTGCTCCACGCCAACTGGCGCAACACCACCGAGCTGCTCCAGGACAAGAGCCGCATGCTGCTGGGCTCCCTGGTCACGCAGACCGAGCGCGAGACCGCGGCGTTTCTCAACCGTCACTTCGGTCTGCTCACCGCCTGCTCGGGGCCGAGGGCGGCACGGGGGACAAGGACATGGGCGACGGGCTGATGGCGCTGTGGGGTGCGCTCGATCCTCAGCCGGACCACGCCGTGCGCGCGGCCGCGGCCATCGCCGGCGCGCTGCGGGCCGACAACGCCGGGCGCGCGCAGCCGGTGCGCGTGCGCATCGGCCTGCACAGTGGGCCGGTGGTGGTCGGCAACATCGGCACGCCGAGCCGGATGAACTCCACCGTGGTCGGCGACACGGTGAACACGGCTCAGCGCATCCAGGAGCTCGCCAAGGAGCTGGCCCCGCGAGCGGAGGTCGCGGTGCTCTTGAGCGCGGCCACCGCGGCCTGGCGCCCGGGCGAGGTCCACGCCGCAGGGCGACGCTTTGGACCTGCCCCGGCATGACCCCGGAGCAGCTCATCGTGAGCGGGCTCGTCGTCGGCGTGCTCATGCTCTTCGCCTGGGGCCGGTGGCGCTACGACGTCGTGGCGTTCGGAGCGCTGATGCTGGCCGTGGTGCTCGGCATCGTCCCGGTCGCCGAGAGCTTCGCAGGCTTCGGGCATCCCGCGACGGTGACCGTGGCGCTGGTGCTGATCCTGAGCCGCGCGCTCAGCAACTCCGGCGCCGCGGATCTGCTGACCCGCCACGTGATGGCGGCGACCGGCCGCACGTCGGTGCACATCCTGACGCTGGGCGGAATCGGTGCCGGCATGTCGGCGCTGATGAACAACGTCGGTGCGTTGGCCCTTCTGATGCCGGTCGCGATGCAGTCGGCGGCGAAAGCCAAGCGCTCGCCGTCGCTGATCCTGATGCCGCTCGCCTTCGCCTCGATCCTGGGCGGCCTCATCACCCTGATCGGCACCCCGCCGAACATCATCGTCGCCACCTACCGGAACGCCGCGCTCGGCGCCCCCTTCGGCATGTTCGACTTCACGCCCGTGGGCGGCGCCTGCGCGCTCGCCGGCGTGCTCTTCGTGGCCTTGCTCGGCTGGCGGCTGCTGCCGGTCAAGCAGCGGCCGCCTTCGGCCGAGGAGTTCTTCGCGATCACCGATTACGTGACCGAGGCGCGGGTCCCCGACGGGGCGAAGGTCGTAGGCCAGACCGTGCGCGAGGTCGAGGAGCGGACCAAGGACATCGATGCCGTGATCCTCGGCCTGGTCCGGGGCGAACGGCTCCTGCCCGTCGTGCCCCGCTGGCAGGCGCTGCGCGCCGGCGACGCCCTGATCGTCGAGGCCGGGCCCGAGGATCTGGACCGCTTCGTGAGCGAGCTCGGCCTGGAGATCGTCGGCGCCGAGGAGGCCATGGCCGAGCGACTGCGCGGCGAGGACGTCGACGTGGTCGAGGCGGTGGTGACGCCGCGCTCGCCGCTCCAGGACCGGCCGCTGGACTCGCTTTTCCTGCGGCGCCACTTCGGGGTCAACCTCTTGGCCGTCTCGCGCCAGGGGCGGCCGCAGCGCGGCCGCATTCGCACGTTCCGGCCGCAGCCTGGGGACGTTTTGCTGCTGCAGGGCGCGCGCGAGCGTCTGAGCGAGGTGTTCACAGCGCTCGGCTGCCTGCCGCTGGCCGAGCGCGGGGTGCAGTTCGGCCAGCGCGGCCGGGCGTGGACCGCCATCGCCCTGTTCGGCGGCGCCATCGCGGTCGCCACGGCAGGCCTGCTCTCGCTCCAGATCGCCTTCGGGCTCGCGGTGATCGGCATGGTCCTGGTCAACCTGCTCTCGCCGCGCGAGCTCTACGAGGGCATCGACTGGCCGGTGATCGTGCTGCTCGGCGCCATGCTGCCGATCGGCGGTGCCTTGGAGAGCACCGGCACGAGCGGGCTGATCGCGCAGGCGATCGTGGCGCTGGCCGAGAACGCCTCGCCGGTGCTGGTGCTGGTGGCGCTCCTGGTCGTCACCATGACGCTCTCCGATGTCCTCAACAACGCCGCGACCGTGGTCGTGATGGCGCCGATCGCGCTCCAGATCGCGCTCGATCTCGGCGTCAACCCGGACGCCTTCCTCATGGCGGTCGCGGTCGGCGGCTCCTGCGCCTTCCTGACCCCGATCGGGCACCAGAACAACACCCTGGTCATGGGCCCGGGCGGCTACGCGTTCGGCGACTACTGGCGCATGGGC
>CAZXYL010000740.1:0-1803 GCA_964644915.1 uncultured Geminicoccaceae bacterium | reverse complement strand
AGACCTTGACAGGCGCGACCGGTCTGCTCCGTAATGGCCGTCTGGGGACCGCGATCTCCCCACGAGGCGACATGCCGAAGCATCGCGTTCCGCCCCAGCGAGAAGGACGGACGCCATGTCGTCGCCCAACGAGATCTCCGCGGACAAGCTCGCCCGTCTGGTCGGCACGCCGAAGTGTCCCGTGCTGGTCGACGTGCGCACGGACGAGGACTTCGGAGCCGACCCGCGGCTCATTCCATCCGCCTGCAGGCGGCCGGCCGCCGAGGTCGCGGGCTGGGCCGCCGAGCTCGCCGGCCGGTCGGCGGTCGTGATCTGCCAGCGCGGCCTGAAGCTGAGCCAGGGCGCGGCCGCCTGGCTGCGTCACGCGGGCGTCCCGGCGGAAGCGCTCGAGGGCGGCATCGAGGCCTGGAGCGGGGCGGCGCTGCCCATGGTGCCGGAGGCGAAGCTTCCGCGCCGCGATGCGCGCGGCAGGACCAGCTGGGTCACGCGGGCGCGGCCGAAGGTCGACCGCATCGCCTGCCCCTGGCTGGTCCGGCGCTTCGTCGACCCGAGCGCCGTCTTCCTGTTCGTCGCGCCGTCGGAGGTCGTGGCCGTCGCGGAGCGCTTCGGCCCGGCGCCCTTCGACGTCGAGGGCGTGTTCTGGAGCCATCGCGGCGAGCGCTGCTCCTTCGATACCATGCTGGACGAGTTCGAGCTCGGCACCGGGGCGCTGCGCCGTCTCGCCACCATCGTCCGCGGCGCCGACACGGCGCGGCTGGACCTCGTCCCCGAGGCCGCCGGGCTCCTCGCCGCGTCGCTCGGCCTGTCCCGTATGTATGCGGACGACCTGGAGCAGCTGGAGGCCGGGATGCTGCTCTACGACGCCTTCTACCGCTGGTGCCGGGACGCCACCGACGAGACCCACAACTGGCCGACCGCGAAGCCGCGCCGTTGAGGTGAGCGGGACCTTGGCCGAGCAGAAGCCGGCGTCGCAGACCGACGGCCGGCCTCACCCCAGCCTGCGGGAAGCTTTGCGTGTGTGGGCGCGGATCGCGCTCTTGAGCTTCGGCGGACCCGCGGGGCAGATCGCGATCATGCACCGCATCCTGGTCGAGGAGCAGCGCTGGATCGGCGAGGGCCGGTTCCTGCACGCCCTGAACTTCTGCATGCTGCTGCCCGGCCCCGAGGCCCAGCAGCTCTGCATCTACATCGGCTGGCTGCTGCACCGCACGCTCGGAGGGATCATCGCCGGCGTGCTGTTCGTGCTGCCCGGCGTGCTCGCGATCATGGGGCTGAGCTGGGTCTACGCCATCTACGGCAACGTCGGCGTGGTCGAGGCGCTGTTCTTCGGCCTCAAGGCCGCGGTGCTCGCGATCGTGCTGCAGGCGGTGGTCAGGATCGGCCGCCGGGCGCTGCGCAATGCCGCGATGCTCGTGCTCGCCGGCGCGTCCTTCATCGCGATCTTCGTCTTCGATGCGCCGTTCCCGCTCATCATCGCCGCGGCGGCGCTCACGGGCTTGCTGGGCAGCCGTTCAGGGTGGGCGGCGTTCCGGGCCGGCGGCGGGCACGGCGCGCTCGATGCGGCGCATGTCGCCGATGCCGACACGGTCCTGGGCGAGGACGTTCCCGATCATGCCCGCCGGAGCCGCGCTCAGACCCTGCGCGTCGCCGCGATCTGCCTTTTCCTGTGGCTCGCGCCGACCCTCGCGCTCCTGCTCGGGCTCGGGCTCGGCCACGTGTTCACCGACATCGCGCTGTTCTTCAGCACCATGGCGGTGGTCACCTTCGGCGGCGCCTATGCGGTGCTGGCCTGGGTCGCCCAGG
>CAZXYL010000739.1:0-2430 GCA_964644915.1 uncultured Geminicoccaceae bacterium | reverse complement strand
GTGGTCTCGTCGACCGCCGAGGTCGCCTCGTCCAGGACCAGCACCAGCGGGTCCTGCAGCAGCGCGCGCGCGATCGCGATGCGCTGGCGCTCGCCCCCGGAGAGCGCCCGGCCCGCGGTGCCGATATCGGTGGCATAGCCGTCCGGGAGGGCGCGCGCGAACGCATGGATCTCGGCGCGCCGCGCAGCCTCCATCACCTCCGCCTCGCTCGCCTCGGGTGCGGCGTAGCGCAGGTTCTCCAGGAGACTGCCCTTGAACAACGTGACCTCCTGCGCGACCACGGCGATGCACCGACGCAGGTCGTCGAGCCCGAGGTCGCGCAGGTCGACGCCATCGAGCAGGATGCGCCCGGCGGCAGGATCGTAATGGCGCTGCAGGAGGTCGATCAGGGTGCTCTTGCCGACGCCGGAGAGGCCCGCGAGCCCGACCTTCTCGCCCGGCCCTATGGCGAGATCGATGCCCTTGAGAACCTCGTCGGCGCCGTGCCCGAAACGGACGCCCTCGAAGCGGATCGCACCTCCAGCATCGCGCGGCAGCGGCTGCGGCCGGGCGGGGGAGGCGACCGCCGGCTGCTGCTCGGCCAGGGTGCGCACACGCTCCAGGCTCACCAGCGCGCGCTGCACGGCGACATAGAGCCCGAGCAGGCTCTGTACCGGGCCGGTGGCGCGCGAAAGATACGCCGTGAACGCGATCAGCGTGCCGAGCGTGAGCGCCCCCTGGATCACCATCCAGCCACCGAGCACGAACACCAGCGCGTTGCTCGCGGTGGTCATGAGACCCGGCCCCGCGCCGGTGAGCCAGCTCACCATCTGCTGGCGCACCAGATCGCCGCGAAAGTGGCCGTGCAGATCGTCCAGCGCCCGGGCCTCGCGCTCCTCCGCGCCCACCGCCTGGATGACCTTCACCGCCCCCAGCCGCTCGACCAGAAAGGCGCTGAGATCGCCGCCGCGCTCGCGCAGCGCCCGCGTCGTGCGCTCGACCCGCGGCCGCATGATGCGCAGGAACACGACCTCGGCCGGCAGCAGCACGAAGGCGATCAGCGACAATTGCCACGACAGTCCCAGCATCAGGGCGAGCGCGCCCACGAGTCCGATCGCGGCGCTGACCGAGGCGAGCAGGCCGTCGACCGCGAAGCGCTGGATCTCGGCCACGTCGCCGTCGAGCCGGGCCAGGATGTCGCCGGTGCGCCACCGCGCGTAAAAGGCGGGCGAGAGTCGCTCGAGGTGGCGGAACACGGCGGCGCGGAGCGCGAAGAGGATGTCGGCCGAGAGCGTCGTGTGCTGCCATCGGTTGAGCGCACCGAGCAGCGCCGCGACCACGGCCAGCCCCAGCATGGCTGCCGCCACGCCGAGGAGCGTGCCGACGTTTCCGGCGAGGATGCCTTCATCGATCAGGAGCTTGATCAGCAGCGGCTGGACCAGGGCGAGCCCGGTGCTCGCGAGGGCTACGGCGAGCACGCGCAGCACGCGCCCGCGATGCGGCCGCACGAAGTCGAACAGCCAGCGCAGCGCCGCCCGGTCGTATCCTGCCGCTTCGGAGCCCACCTGCCGCCTCGTCCCGTACCGCCCAGGATGCGCCGCTAGGCGAACCCTTGTCTCGCGGCGCCGTCAAGTGATTATGCGGCCGGGAGGGCTCGATGCAGGTTGCGGACATCCTCGTTGCCGGTGGCGGGCCGGCGGGCGCGCTCGCGGCCATGGGTCTCGTGCGTGCCGGCTATCGCGTGGTGCTGGTCACCTCGGCACGGCAGCCGCAGGCCGTGGAGGGCCTCTCGGAGCGGGTCCTCGACGCGCTGGAGCGCGCGGGCTGCCGGCACGCGCTCGCGGCGATCGGCGCCGAGGTGCGCCGCGAGGCAAGCTGGGACGGCCGGGCCACGAGCGCCAATCGCGAGTGGGTGGTGGATCGTGGCCGGTTCGACGCCGCTCTGCGCGAGGATGCGCTGGCCGCGGGTGTCGGCCTGCGTGTAGGGCACGTCCGCGCGGCGCGGGCTGATGCCGAGGAATGCCGGCTGGAGCTCGGCGTCGGGACCCTCCTGCGTGGCCGCTTCCTGGTCGAGGCGCGCGGGCGCCGCGCGCCGGGTGCACGCCTGCGCGGCCCGGCGACCACCGCGCTGACCTGCCGCTGGCGGGACGCGCCCCGCCGCGCCCGCACCGCGATCGCGCCCTTCCGCCGAGGATGGGCGTGGCTCGCGACGACCGGCGACGGGCGGGCAGACCTGCAGATCGCGGTCTCCAGTGAGCACGCCCGTCTGCCCAAGCAGGGCGAGCTCGCGCCCTACTACCTGGCGGCGGTGGCGGAGCTGCCGGAAGCCGCCGCGTGGCTGGGCGCCGCGCAGCCGGCGGGCGCCGTCGTCGCCCGCCACGCCGGCACGAGCCGTGCCGCCGTGCCGATCGAGGACCGCCTGATCCGCATCGGCGATGCCGCCCTGGCCCT
>CAZXYL010000738.1:0-2515 GCA_964644915.1 uncultured Geminicoccaceae bacterium | reverse complement strand
CGGAGCAAGAGCGTATCGCAACCGTCGTGGTTGATCAACGAGCACGGCAAAAATCGCGCAAATGCACAGCCGGAAACGTACCCATGAGGCGACGAGCTGTGGCGCCGGGACTTCTGATGTTAGGTTCGGACCGAGAGGGTCTCGGCCCCGACAGCCCTCCGCACTGGTCGATCAGCCCTTATCCTCGGAGCCTGCCTTGCCGCTGCGCATCACCACCTGGAACGTCAACTCGGTCCGGCTGCGGCTCGGCGGGCTCGAGCGGCTGGCGCGCGAGCTGCGCCCGGATGTGCTCTGCCTGCAGGAGACCAAGGTCAGGAACGAGCTCTTCCCGCTCGCCGATCTCGAGGCGCTGGGCTACCGCCATCACGTCGTCCACGGGCAGGCCGGCTACCATGGCGTGGCCATCTTCTCCAAGCTGCTGCTCGAGGATGCGACGCCGCTCGCCTGGTGCGCTAAGGACGACTGCCGCCACTTGCGCGCCGTGCTGCCCGGCGGCATCGAGGTGCACAACTTCTACATCCCGGCCGGGGGCGACGTCCCCGATCCCGAGGAGAACCCGAAGTTTCGCCACAAGCTGGAGTTCCTGGCCGAGATCACCGACTGGTTCCGCCGCGAGTTCGCGCCCGCGCGCCGCGCCGTGCTCCTGGGCGATCTCAACATCGCGCCGCTCGAGACCGACGTCTGGAACCACAAGGCGCTGCTCAAGGTGGTGAGCCATACGCCGGTCGAGGTCCGAGCGCTCCGCGACCTGCAGGCCGCGCACGGCTGGGTGGACGCGGTGCGCCATTTCGTGCCGGCCCGCGAGCGGCTCTACACCTGGTGGAGCTATCGGGCGCTCGACTGGTCCGCCTCCGACCGCGGGCGCCGTCTCGACCACATCTGGGTCACGCCGGGGCTCGCTGCAGGCCTCGCAGGCGCACGGGTTCTGCGCGCCGCGCGCGGCTGGGCGCAACCCTCCGACCATGTCCCGGTGACGATCGATCTCGATGGTTGAATTCGCGCGATAGTCGCACCCTGCGGGTAACACCAAAGCTGGCTTTTCCTTCCGAATTTGGCTGTTCCGCAGCCCGCAAAAGCTCTATGAAAGAAGCGCTGGCGCCATTCGACAAGCAGGGGCGCTGTTTGGAGTCTGTCTCGATGACCGATCGGAGTTTGCCGCAATCGTCGGCTGGCTACCGGGCCGACGTGACTGCGGTCGTCAAATGGTACAATCCCACAAAGGGTTTCGGGTTCGTCAAGCTTGCGGATGGAGCGCCGGATGCATTCCTGCACGCCTCTCTGGTGACGCAGGCAGGGCACCAGGAGTTGTCGCAGGGTACGACTCTGGTGTGCGATATCGCCCCGGGCCCGCGCGGACCTCAGGTGGCCGCGATCCACAGCGTGGAGCCGCCCGAGCCGGGCACCGTATTCGAGCGGCCGCCGCGGCGTTTCGGGGGCGGCTATCCGGGCGGCGGCGCGGTGGTCGAAGGGCGCGTGAAGTTCTACAACGCCGAGAAGGGCTTCGGCTTCATCGTCCCGGACGACGGCAGCAAGGACGTGTTCGTCTCCGCCCGTACCCTGACCCGTGCGGGGATCGCGCCCCTGCAGCCGGAGCAGCGGGTGCGCGTGGCGACGCGGATGGGCGACAAGGGCCCGATGGCCCATCGGGTCGAGTTGCTCTGATTCATTGCCGCGCCGCCTGCGGGCCGCCGCGCCTGGAGTCTGCCGCGAGAGTCGAGGGCGGCAAATCACGGCCGGCCCCGGTGCGGAGAAACGGCGGCACCGGATCGACCTGCAACGTCAGCCGCTCGGATCCGAGACCGCGCGAACCGGCGGCGCGCTCGCGAGCTGGGCCTTAGCCTTCACTCGGCTCGTCCATGGTCTCCAGGGCGAGAGCCGAGTGCGCGTAGGCGCCCCCCGCGCGCATCTCCGCCGCCACCCAGATCGCTTCCATCAGTTCTTCGGGCGTGGCGCCCTGGCGGCGGGCGGCCCTGGTGTGCCCCTTGATGCAGTACGGGCACTGCGTGACATGCGCGACCGCCACGGCGATCAGCTGCTTGGTCTTGCCCGGCAGCGCGCCGTCCCGGAACACGGCCTGGCTGAACTGCCGAAACGCGGCCTCGATCTCGGGCGCCAGCTCGCGCCGCCGCTGCGCAAGCGCCTTGGTCGCCTGCGGATAGATCTCGCTCATCGCCTTCTCCTTTCGGTTCACGGCCGGTCACCACCCTGCGTGAGCCAGGGTGGCCGCTAGAAGAAACGCCAGAATCATGGCTAACGCGCTAGCGCGCGTGCTGGCTCTTGCTTCGTCGGCTGACTCCAGTAGTCAGTCGCGAGAGAGTCGTGCCAACGCCACGAACCGGCCGCACATGGCCCTGGCTCACCGCTCCCCGACCACGACGTCGACGACCCGGATTCCGGGGAGTTCCCAGGGATGCGTTGGTCGTGTTCCCGGACCCAAGGAAGCGGTCCGGCAAAACCGGGGGCCGGAGCGGCCGGGTCGTCCCTCTGATGAGAAAGCAACAAACGGGTAGAATCC
>CAZXYL010000737.1:0-5863 GCA_964644915.1 uncultured Geminicoccaceae bacterium | reverse complement strand
CTCGGCCTCGAGATCGATGCCGAAGGCTTCGTCCTCGCTCGCCTCGATCGGGTCGGTGGGCCCGAGGAACCCGTCGGAGGCGCCCTGGTACATCAGGGGATCGGACAGGAAGCTCTCCGGCAGCTCGGCGCCGCGCGCCCTGCGCACCAGCTCGACGTGGTTGAGATAGGCGCTGCCGTCGGCGAACTGATACGCGCGGGGCAGGGGGGCGGCGCAGGCCGCGGGCTCGAACGCGATCACGTCCTCGTCGCCCAGCTCGTCCCGCTCGAGCCGCTCCGCCGCCTGGCGCAGCGCCGGCTCGGTTGCCGCCCAGTCGTCGAGCGCCGCCTGGAGCGTGGGGGCCAGCCGGGGCACCTCGACCGCGCGCGCGAGATCCTCGCTCACGATGATCAGCCGGCCGTCCCGCCCCGGCCCCTTCAAGGTCGCGAGCTTCATGGCCGGGCACCCTGCCCTCGCCTATCCGTCGGGGCCGAGGGGCACCCCCACCCCATCCCTCCCCCATCGAGGGGGAGGGAGATAAAGCGTCGAGCAGAACTGATGTTTTCCCTCCCCCCTTGCGGGGGAGGGTCAGGGTGGGGGGTGTCGAACCACCTGGCGAGCATCAGCGACTCAATCCTCCCCCGCGGCCACCGTAGGCGCCGTCGGCGCGCGCTCGCCCGGCGATTTCCAGCTGTCGACGTAGGCCATATTCTCCACCGCCTTGGCCGCCTCGCCGACCTCGAGCGCGTCGCGGGTGTCCAGCATGACCGCGTACTCGTCGGTCGCCTGCCGCTTGGGCTCGAACATGCCACGCAGCGCCTTCGGGTGCGGCCCGTGGGTAAAGCCGCAGGGGTGCAGCGTCACCATGCCGGCCTCGATGTTGTCGCGGCTGGTGAAGTCGCCCGAGTGGTAGAACAGCACCTCGTCGAAGTCGTCGTTGTTGTGGAAGAACGGCAGCTTCAAGGCACCCGGGTCGGTCTCGAGCGGCCGCGGGCAGAAGGTGCAGATCACGAAACGGGGGCCGACGAAGGTCGTGTGCGCCGAGGGCGGCAGATGGTAGCGGTGGCTCATGAGCGGCCGGATGTCGCGCACATTGATGCGTGTGGCGGCGAGGTCGCCCGACCAGCCGACGGCATCCAGCGGATTGAACGGGTAGGTGACCGTGCTGATCTGATCCCGCCGCTTGATCCGGACGCGCGTCTCGTGCTCGCCCTGCTGGGCCAGGAACGCCTCGTCGATCTGCGGCACGTCCAGCATCGCCGGATCGAAGATCGCGTGCTGGCCGACCATGCCCTTGTCCGGCAGCATGAGCGTGCCGTTGCTGGCCTCGATCATCAGCACCACGACCGGGGTCGCCGCCTCGATCCGCCACATGGTGCTGCGCGGCAGGACGATGTAGTCGCCGTCCCGGAACTCGAGGTGCCCGTAATCGCAATAGAGATCGCCCGCACCCTGGTGGATGAACAGGAGATGGTCGCCGTCGGCATTGCGCGCGAGGTGGTCCATGCGCGCCGGCGCCCGCCAGAACCACAGCCTGACACTGGCATTGTGCAGGCAGACCGGCGCGTCCCAGGGCGAGGCCGCCTCGCCCTCGATGCGGTTGAGGTCGAAGGCGCGCGGCCGCAGCGGCCCCTCCCAGTTCGTCCAACCGGTCGGCGGATGGGTGTGGTACATGTGGGTCGCGGGGCCGAAGAAGCCTTCCTTGCCCAGCTCCCGCTCGTAGGTGCCGGCCGGGAAGTCGGCGTGCGCCTGGCGCGAGGCCCGGCCCTGCGTGATCGGATAGGAGATGTAGCGCGTGCTCGCCATCGCCGGTCTCCAAAAACGTCCGCTGCAGACGAAACCGCGGCGTGTCGGGTGCCTGGGCCAATATCGAGCCTCGCGGGGGTCGTGGCAACCGCGACGACGGGCCGATCGGCGCCAGGACCCAAGGAGGAGCTGATGATGATCGTCGCCACCAAGCTCGCAGCCACCCTGGCCTTGGGCGCCGGCCTGGCCGCGGCGCCCGACGCGCGGGCGGAGACCGCGGATCTGTCCAGCATCTTCAAGGCGCAGGGCCGGCCGATGGAGGTGGACGAGGGTCGCATCTACTGGCGGGGCATCTACTGGGGCGGCAGCTTCAACAACGCCGGCGCGGGCTTCGGGCACCGGGCGCTGTGGCGCTGCCCGGTGGTCAGCGAGATCGCGGACGGCGCGCTTTCAGGCAAGGGCTACTGCGTCATGACCGAGCCCGACGGCGACAAGGTCTTCGGCAGCTTCGATGGCGAGGGGCAGGCGGACGGCCTGTTCGAAGGCACGCAGCACTACACCGGCGGCACCGGCAAGTACGAGGGCATCACGGGCGGCCACAGCTTCCAGTGCGAGGTGGTGAACATGGCGCCCCGGGATGCAAGCCTCATCGAGCTGTCGTGCATCCAGGAGGTGGAGTACAGCCTTCCGGGCGACCGCCGCCCGCGCGCGGCCCGACCGCCCCACCCCGACCGCCGCTCATGACGCCGGCGGCGCGTCCGGATGGCGCTGCGGGTCGGCCCGGGCGAAGGCCTCGAGCGCGCGGCAGGTCTCATCGATCCGCCGCAGCGTCGGGTATGCGTCGAGGTCGCACTGATAGCGCCTGGCATTATACATCTGCGGCACCAGGCAGACGTCCGCGATCGTCGGCGCGTCGCCGATGCAGAAAGGATCGCCGCACGGGGCGAGCCGCACCTCGAGCGCCTCGAAGCCCCGGGCGATCCAATGCCCGTACCAGGCCATCCGCGTCTTCTGGTCGCACCCCAGCTCCCGCTCCAGGTACTGCAGCACGCGCAGGTTGTTGAGCGGGTGCATCTCGCAGGCGATCGCGAGCGCCACGCCGCGCGCCTCCGCCCGCGTCACCGGATGCCGCGGCAGCAGCGGCGGCTCGGGCACGGTCTCGTCCAGATACTCGATGATCGCGAGCGACTGCGTCAGCCGCACGTCACCGTCCTCGAGCAGCGGCACCAGCGCCTGCGGATTGCGCGCGCGATAGCCCGTCTCGTGCTGGTCGCCCGCGCGCAGGTCCACCGGTCGGCTCTCGTACTCCAGCCCCTTGAGGTTGAGCGCGATCCGCACCCGGTACGCCGCCGAGCTGCGCCAGTACTCGTAGAGCCGCATGGCCCGACCCCCCCCTTTGCCGCGCCCCGAGCCTAGCGCAAGCCGCCGGCGCCGTCTGCCGGTCGCAGGCAAAAAAAGCCGCCCCCGACGGATCGGGAGCGGCCCAGGTGATTTGGCCGGGCGCCGGGGAGGCGACCACACCCGGCCTGCTGCGAGACAGCTAGGAACCACGGACCGGGTGGCTTGCCTTGGGCAGTGGGAGACGCAGTGGACCCGGCCCGTATTCCGCTCCGTCAACGCCATGGTGCGCAGTGCGTTCCGCAGCCCTGCTGCAAAAAAACAAAGGCCCCGGCCGGGGCCGGGGCGAAGCTCGAGTGAAGGAGAAAGACAAGCTGTCGGGGGATCATGAGCTCGGACAGACCGCCCGCACCATCGGCGCTGGCTCGGGACGGCCGGCTCCCACCCACGACCGTGCTCGTAGCGCTGGATGTTCTCTCCGATCCCCCACCCGGACAAGGCCGCGCGCGGTCACGAACGCGTGCGGGCGCCGCGAGCCTGCCGTCCCGTTCGGGATCGATGATCGGGCCCTCGGTCCGGTGCGGCGCAAGACCGGCCGCCGCGCCTTTACCGGCCCGCGCCGCCGGCCTATCTGTTGCTCGCGCGCAACGCAGCGGGAGAGGAGCGGAGCGATGGTCGAGAAGGTCGAGAAGCCCGATGCCGAATGGCGGCGGCAGCTGACCCCGGAGCAGTATCGCGTCACCCGGCACAAAGGCACCGAGCGGCCGTTCACCGGCGCCTACCACGCCACCAAGGAGCCCGGCGTCTACACCTGCGTCGGCTGCGGCCAGCCGCTGTTCGATGCCGCCACCAAATACGATTCCGGCACCGGCTGGCCGTCCTTCTGGGCGCCGGTCAGCGAGGACGCGGTCGCGGAGGAGACCGACCGCGGCTTCTTCATGACCCGCACCGAGGTGCTGTGCAGCCGCTGCGATGCGCATCTCGGCCACGTCTTCCCCGACGGCCCCAAGCCGACGGGCCAGCGCTACTGCATCAACTCCGCCGCGCTCGAGCTCGAGCCCAAGCCGGAAGGCGAGAAGGCCTGATTGGCTGCAGTTGCGTTGCTCCCCTCGCCTTCGATGGGAGGGACGGGGTGGGGGTGGTGTTTGACCTGGCCCGGCCGGAGCCCACCGCATGAGTGCCTTCACCCTCGTCGTCGGCAACAAGAACTACTCCTCCTGGTCGCTCCGGGGCTGGCTCGTCGCGCGCGCCGCCGGCATCGACTTCGCCGAAGAGCTGGTCCGGCTCTCCGAGCCCGGCTCGCGCGACGCGCTGCTGCGCCATTCGCCCGCGGGCAAGGTGCCGGTGCTGAAGCACGGCGCGTGCGTGATCTGGGATTCGCTCGCGATCCTCGAATATCTCGCCGAGCTCCGCCCCGATGCGGCCTTGTGGCCCTCCGACCCCGACGCGCGCGCGCTCGCCCGCTCGATCTCGGCGGAGATGCACTCGGGCTTCGCAGCGCTCCGCACCCACATGCCGATGAACCTGCGCCGCGCCATCCCGGGCCGGGGCCACGCGCCCGGCGTCGCGGACGACATCGCGCGCATCTGCGCGATCTGGCGCGATGGCCGGGAGCGGTTCGGGAACGGCGGGCCGTTCCTGTTCGGGCGCTTTTGCGGGGCCGATGCCATGTACGCGCCGGTCGCGACCCGCTTTCGCACCTACGCCGTCGAGCTCGACCCGGTCTGCCGGGCCTACGCCGACGCCCTCCTCGTCCTGCCCGCCTTCCGGGAGTGGCAGGACGCCGCCCTCCAGGAGCCCTGGATCATCGCCGAGGACGAGGTGCTCGAATAGGCTCCGCATCGCGGGTTGCCAGCGACAGCCACGAGTGGGAAAAAAGGATGAAAACGCCCGCGCCGACCAATCGGAGTGTCGCAGTGACCCTGGTTGAACGCCAGAAGCTCGCGTCGTCGCCCGAGGCGCTGCGCGCGGCCGAGGCGCCCTTGCAGCTCCTGATCGACGCCATCGACCGCGTGCAGTCGGCGCGCACGGTCGACGAGCTGATGGGGATCGTGCGGCGCGCCGCGCGGCGCCTCACCGGCGCCGATGGCGTCTCGATCGTGTTGCGCGACGGCGACCAGTGCCACTACATCGACGAGGACGCCATCTCGCCGCTCTGGAAGGGGCAGCGCTTCCCGCTCATCTCCTGCATCTCGGGCTGGGCCATGCTCAACCGGCAGACCGCGGTCCTGCCCGACGTCTTCGCCGATGCCCGCATACCGCACGCAGCCTACCGCCCGACCTTCGTCAAGAGCCTGGTCATGGTGCCGGTCGGCGGCGAGGAGAAGACGGCGGCCATCGGCGCCTACTGGTCGAAGGTGCGCACCCCCGATCCCTGGGAGATCGCCGTGCTCGACGCGCTCGCCCGCTCGACCGGCGCGGCTCTCCGCAACATCGAGCTCGTGGCGTCGCTCTCCGAATCCGCGGCGCGGGCGGAGCGCCTCTGGGAGCAGGCGCAGCAGGAGCTGGCCCAGCGCCGGCGCGCCGAGACCCGGAGCCGCCTGCTCTCGCGCGAGCTCGGCCATCGGGTCAAGAACATCCTGGCGGTCGTGCAGTCGCTCGCCATGCAGGCCGCCAGCCGCGCGCATTCGGTCGAGAGCTTCCGTGCCGCCTTCGTCGGCCGGCTGCAGGCCCTTGCCCGGGCGCACGACCTCCTGCTCGGCGCCCAGGACGACGGCGCCGACCTCAGGGTGCTGGTCGAGCAGGCGCTGGAAGCCTACCGGCTGGACGACCCGCAGAGGGTCCAGATCGAGGGCGGGCC
>CAZXYL010000736.1:0-2520 GCA_964644915.1 uncultured Geminicoccaceae bacterium | reverse complement strand
GCCTTGCGACCTGCGCCATCGCCTCGGGAGCCGGGTCCATGAACAGGCTCACCCGCGCGCCGCTGGTCTTGAGCTCGGCGATGACCTCACCGAGCAGGCTCGCGTGCGCCCGCACGTCCCAGCCGTGATCCGACGTGCGCTGATGCGGGTCGTCCGGGACCAGCGTCACTTGGTCGGGCCGCACCTCCCGGATCATCCGGATGAAGTCGGGCGCCGGATAGCCCTCGATGTTGTACTCGATCCTGGCGTTGAACTCGGATGCGATCAGCTCCGCGAGGTCGTACACGTCGGCCCTGCGGATGTGCCGCTCGTCCGGGCGCGGATGCGCCGTGATCCCGTGCGCGCCCGCGCAGACAACCAGGCGCGCCGCCTCGACGACGCTCGGATAGCCGACGTCGCGCTGGTTTCGGAGCAGCGCCACCTTGTTGAGGTTGACGCTGAGCTTGGTCTGCACCGCCTCGGCCATGCACTCGTCGTCCCACTCGGTTGTCATCCTCTCATTGCCCGCAAAATGGCTTTAGCAAAAGCGCCAATTAGGTTAAATCCAGCGGACCATTTTCGCGGAGCGCAGCCTTGGCCAAGCGAGCACACGACGTCCCGCTGCCGGCGGTCATGATCGATCCGGGTTCGGCGGAGCCGTTGCACCGGCAGCTCTACTTCGGCATCCGGGCGGCGATCCTGGACGGGCGCCTGCGCCCCGGCCTGCGGCTGCCGTCCAGCCGCGTGCTCGCAAGCGATCTGCGCCTGTCTCGCAATACGGTGCTGTCGGCCTTCGAGCAGCTGGCGGCGGAGGGCTATCTCGATGGCCGGATCGGGGCCGGGTCCTACGTCTCGCGCCGGCTCCCGGAAGACTCGCTGATCGCGCGCGGCCCGGATGCGCTTCCGGCAGCGCATGCGACAGCACCGCCCGGGCCGTCGCGGCGGGGCGCCAGGCTCGCGGCCTTGGGGCGCGGCGTCTCACGCCCGCGGCCGTTCGCGCCCGGGGTGCCCGAGCTCGATCAGTTCCCGTTCGAGGCCTGGGCGCGCTTTCTGGCCCGCCGCTGGCGGCAGCCCAAGCGCGAGTTCCTGGTCGGCAGCGACCCGGGCGGCTACCGGCCCCTGCGCGCGGCGATCGCGGATTATCTCTCCAGCGCGCGGGCGGTCGCCTGCAGCCCCGATCAGGTGATCATCACCTCCGGCACCCAGCAGGCGCTGGATCTGGTGACGCGCCTTTTGATCGATCCGGGCGATCCGGTCTGGGTCGAGGAGCCGGGCTACGCGGTGACCTCGGCCGCGCTGATCGCCGCGGGTGCCCGGATCGTCCCGGTGCCGATCGATGCCGAGGGCCTGAGCGTCACGGCCGGCCGGGCCGCCGAGCCGAGGGCGCGCCTCGCCTGCATCTCCCCTTCGCACCAGTTCCCGCTCGGCGTCACCATGAGCCTGAAGCGGCGCCTGGAGCTGCTCGACTGGGCGCGCGAGGCGGACGGCTTCGTGCTCGAGGACGACTACGACAGCGAATACCGCTACGCCGGCCGGCCGCTGGCCGCGCTGCAGGGTCTCGATCGCGGTGGGCGCGTGATCTACCTCGGCACGCTGTCCAAGGTGATGTTCCCGGGTCTGCGCATCGGCTACATGGTGGTGCCCGAGCACCTGATCGATGCCTTCCTCGCGGTGCGCTCCTTGATCGACGCCCACCCGTCCTCGGTCGCCCAGGGGGCACTCGCGGACTTCATCGGCGAAGGCCACCTCGCGGGGCACATCCGCCGCATGCGCCTGCTCTACGCCGCACGCCAGGCGGCGCTGATCGAGGCCGTGCACGCAAAGCTGAACGGCGCGCTGGCACTCGAGCCCGCGTCTGCCGGCATGCATCTGGTCGGCCGGCTCGAGCCCGGCCTCGACGACCTTGCGATCAGCCGCGACGCGCGCTCCCGAGGCGTAGAGGCCCCGGCGCTGTCCGCCCACTACCGCTCGGCGCCGGCGCAGGTCGGCCTGGTCCTGGGCTATGCCGGCGTGCCGGAACGTGCGCTCCCGCCCGCCATCGACCTTCTCGCCCGCGCGCTCGAGGCAGCGTGCGCACACGCTCAGCCGGCAAAGCGGTAGGAGGGCGTCCCCGGGACATCGGCCGCGAGCGCCAGCAGCGCACCCTCCTTGGGATTGGCCGCCAGCTGCTCGGGGCTCAGGGTGAAGCGCGCGGAGGTGACATAGAGGGTGCGCCGATCGGCGCCGCCGAAGCAGCAGGAGGTCGGGTTCGTGACCGGCAGGTCCACGATCCGGTCGACGCGGCCGTCCGGCGCGAAGCGGACCAGGCAGGAGCCGGCGAAGCGCGCGTTCCACAAATATCCTTCGGTATCGATGGCCGAGCCGTCGCAAAAGCCGGGCAGCTTGGCGTCACTGAACACCCGCCGGTCGGCGAGGTGGCCGTCGTCGGCGACGTCGAAGCGCCAGATCACGTTCGCGAGCGTGTCGGCGAACAGCAGCGCCCGCCCGTCCTCGGTCCAGGCCAGGGTGTTCGAGAGCCCGATCCCGTCCACCTCCCGCGTC
>CAZXYL010000735.1:0-5982 GCA_964644915.1 uncultured Geminicoccaceae bacterium | reverse complement strand
GCGCATGCCCAAGGTCGTCGAGACGGTGAAGAATTTCTTCGGCAAGGAGCCGCACAAGGGCGTCAACCCGGACGAGGTGGTGGCGATCGGCGCGGCGATCCAGGCCGCGGTGCTCTCGGGCGAGGTCAAGGACGTCCTCCTGCTGGACGTGACGCCGCTCTCGCTCGGCATCGAGACGCTGGGCGGCGTGTTCACCCGGATCATCGATCGGAACACCACGATCCCGACCAAGAAGAGCCAGGTCTTCTCGACCGCCGAGGACAACCAGGGCGCGGTCACCATCCGCGTGTTCCAGGGCGAGCGCGAGATCGCGGCGCAGAACAAGCTGCTCGGCCAGTTCGATCTGGTCGGCATCCCGCCCGCACCTCGCGGCGTGCCGCAGATCGAGGTCACGTTCGACATCGACGCCAACGGCCTGGTCAATGTCTCGGCGCGCGACAAGGCGACCGGCAAGGAGCAGCAGATCCGGATCCAGGCCTCGGGCGGCCTCTCGCAGGAGGAGATCGACCGCATGGTCTCCGAGGCGCAGCAGCACGCCGAGGAGGACCGGGTCCGCCGGGAGCGGATCGAGGCGCGCAACCAGGCCGATAGCCTGATCTACGCCACAGAGAAGTCGCTCAGGGAGCACGGCGACAAGGTCGGGGCCGCCGACCGCCAGGAGATCGAGCAGGCGATCAGCGACCTGCGGGCCGTGCTCGACAGCGAGGACACCGAGGCGCTGAGGTCCAGGACCGAGCGGCTCGCCCAGGTCTCCATGAAGCTCGGCGAGGCCATGTACCGGGCCCAGGCCGAAGCCGGCGGGGGCCCGGAGGGCGGCGGTCCTCAGGGCGGCGGCACGGCCGGCGGCGATGGCGCCGGGCGCGGCACCGATGAAGGCGTCGTAGACGCCGACTTCGAGGAGGTCGAGGACGACAAGAAGAAGTCGGCCTGAGGGGCGACGGAAGCGATCGAGGGCGAGGGACCGGGCGTCTTCCTTGCGGGGCGGCCGGTTCTTCGTGAGGCAGCCGTTGGAGGCTGGTTGACCGGCGAGCGCAGGCCCGACCACAGCTCATGGCGAAGAGGGATTACTACGAGACCTTGGGGGTGAGCCGGCGGGCGTCGCCGGCCGAGATCAAGTCCGCCTATCGCAAGCTCGCGCTCAAACACCACCCCGACCGCAATCCGGGGGACAAGGCGGCCGAGGCTCACTTCAAGGAACTCAACGAGGCCTACGAGGTCCTGAAGGACGAGCAGAAGCGGGCCGCCTACGACCAGTTCGGGCACGCCGCTTTCGAGGGCGGCATGGGCGGGCCGGGCGGGCGGCCGGGCGGGTTCGACTTCGGCAGTTTCGCCGACGTCTTCGACGACCTGTTCGGCGAGTTCATGGGTGCCGGCCGCGGCGGCCGAAGGGGCGCGCAGACCCGGGGCGCCGACTTGCGCTACAACCTCGAGATCACGCTGGAAGAGGCGTTCACCGGCCGGCAGGCGCAGATCCGGGTGCCGAGCACGGTGAGCTGCGAATCCTGCCGCGGCACCGGCAGCGCCAACAACGCCCCGCTCGGCGTCTGCCCGAGCTGTCGCGGTGCCGGCCGGGTGCGGGCGCAGCAGGGCTTCTTCACCATCGAGCGGACCTGCCCGACCTGCTCCGGCACGGGTCGGGTGATCAGCGACCCCTGCGAGGCCTGCAGCGGCAGCGGCCGCGTGCACCGCGAGCGGACGCTCTCGGTCTCGATCCCTGCCGGGGTCGAGGACGGCACGCGCATCCGGCTCGCGGGCGAGGGCGAGGCCGGCATGCGCGGCGGCTCGGCCGGCGATCTCTACATCTTCGTCAGCGTCGCACCCCACCGCATGTTCAAGCGCGAGGGGCCCAATCTCTCCTGCCGCGTGCCGGTGCCAGTGACCACGGCGGCGCTGGGCGGGCAGGTCGAGGTGCCGACCATCGAGGGCAAGCGCGCGCGCCTCCAGGTCCCCGCCGGCACGCAGACCGGGCACCGCTTCCGCCTGCGCGGCAAGGGCATGTCCGAGCTGCACAGCCACACCCGGGGCGATATGTTCTGCGAGATCGTGGTCGAGACGCCGGTCAATCTGACCAAGCGCCAGCAGGAGCTCCTGCGCGAGTTCGAGAAGGCGGGCAACGGCTCGACCCACCCGGAATCCGACGGCTTCTTCGCCAAGGTCAAGGAGTTGTGGGACGAGCTCCGGGACTGATCCTCTCGTCACCCCGCCAGATCCATCGATACCCTCGCAGGGCCGCGGCCTACTCCGACCCGAGCGGCCGCCAGGCTAGCCAGGCTTGATGGCCCGACCGCCGCCCCTAGCTTAAGCGCAACGGCGGGGGAACGACGATGGCGCTCGAGTCACTGCAGAGCCTGATCGAGGGCTTTTCCGAGCGGGGCGATGCGCCGGCGCTGATCGCGCATCAGCCGGACGGACCGGTCGATGAGTGGTCGTACGGCCGGCTCGCCGAGACCGCCCGGCGTTTCGCCGCCGGCCTGCGCCAGAGCGGGGTGGGCGAGGACGACCTCGTCGCGCTGTTCGCCCCCAACATGCCCGAGTGGGTCGCGGCCTTTCTCGGCATCGTGCGCGCGGGCGCCATCGCCATGCCGCTCAGCGACCAGCTCACCGAGCACGAGCTCGGCCGCGTCCTCGAGCACAGCGGCTGCACCCGCATGGTGACCGCGGCCAAGCACCTGAAGACCCTGGCCGAGCTCGAGGAGGCGCAGGGCCTCGAGCTGATCCTGCTCGACGAGGCCGACCCCGAGGCCGAGGAGGTCCGCGCGCTGCGCCCGCGCCCCTTTGCCGAGGCGCTTGCCGAGCAGGCGGGCGAGCTGCCCGAGATCGACCGTGAAAGGGTGGCCGCGCTGCTCTATACCTCGGGCACCACGGGCACCCCGAAGGGCGTCCCCCTTACGCACGCCAACATCTGCAGCAACATCGACGCGCTGCTGAAGGAGCGTCTCGCGGTGCAGGGCGATCGGGTGCTGCTGCCGCTGCCGATGCATCATGCCTACCCGCTCACCGTGGGGCTCCTGGCGCCGCTGCGGCTGGGCGTCGCCATCGTCCTGCCCGCGGGCATCACCGGCCCGCAGATCATGCAGGCGCTCAAGGACGGCGGCTGCACGATCATGATCGCGGTGCCGCGCCTGTACGAGGCGATGATCACCGGCATCGAGTCCCGGATGCGCGGCGGCGCGCGGCCGTTACGGGCGGTCTATGCCGGCCTGCTCCGGCTCTCGATCGCGGTCCGCCGGCGCTTCCGCCGCCGCATCGGGCGCACGCTGTTCAGACCCCTGCACCGTCAGGTCGGCCCCGAGCTGCGCCTGCTCGCCTCGGGCGGTGCGCGACTCGACCCGGAGGTCGCCTGGAAGCTGGAGGGGCTCGGCTGGGAGGTGCTCACGGGCTACGGCCTGACCGAGACCTCGCCGATCCTCACCTTCAATCCGCCCGGGCGCGCCAAGCTCGAGAGCACGGGCCTCCCGGTCGAGGGCGTGGAGCTGCGCCTCGAGCCGCAGGAGGAGACCGAGCCGGGTCAGGGCGAGATCCAGGCGCGCGGCCCCAACGTGTTCTCCGGCTACTGGAAGAACCCGGAGGCGACCGAGGAGGCCTTCGCGGACGGCTTCTTCAGGACCGGCGACCTCGGCTTCGTCGACGACGACGGCTATCTCTTCATCGTCGGCCGGAGCAAGGAGCTGATCGTGCTCGCCGGCGGCAAGAACATCTTTCCGGACGAGGTCGAGGCGGTCTACGGCCAGAGCGAGCTGGTGCGCGAGGTCGCCGTGCTCGAGCACGACAACCGCCTCGTCGGCCTGTTCGTGCCCGATCCGGACGCGCTTCGGGGGTCGAGCGCGGACGATCTGCACCGCAAGCTGCGCGGCGAGGTGGAGCGCCTGTCGCGGAACCTGCCCGGCTACCAGCGCCTCGGGGATTTTGCGATCACCCGTCAGCCGCTGCCGCGCACCCAGATCGGCAAGCTGCGCCGGCACGAGCTGCCCGAGATCTTCGAGCGCGAGAAGTCGGGCGCCGGACGCCGCGACGTGAGCCCGGCGAAGTCGGCCGAGGATCGGGCGCTGATCGAGAGCGGGTTGGGCGCACAGGTCTGGGCTTGGCTGGGCGAGCGCTTCGAGGGCCAGCCCCTCACCCTCGACACCAGCCCGCAGCTCGATCTCGGCCTGGATTCGTTCGACTGGATGAGCCTCACGATGGAGCTCCAGGAGCGCTTCGGCGTGCGCCTGAGCGAGGAGGCCGTCGCCCGCATCGGCACACTGCGCGACCTTTTGCAGGAGATCGAGCAGGCGGGCCCGGCCGAGGGCGAAGGCCCCGAGCTCAGCCCGGAGCAGGAGCGCTGGCTCGAGCCTCCGGGCGCGGCGGCCACGCTGCTCGGGCGCGTCCTGTTCGGGCTGAACCGGGCGGTGATGAAGAGCCTGTACCGGCTGAGCGCCGAGGGCACGGAGCGGGTGCCGGACCGCGGGGCCTACCTGATCACCCCCAATCATGCCAGCTATCTGGACCCGTTCGCGCTCGCCGCGGCCCTCTCCTGGCGCCAGCTCCAGCACCTGTACTGGGCCGGATGGACGGGGCTCCTGTTCCGCGGGCCGATCACCAAGCTGTTCAGCCGCGCTGCCCACGTGGTCCCGGTGGATCCCGAGCGCGGCATCACTTCCACGCTTGCGGTCGCCCGCGCCGTGCTCGAGCGCGACCACGCCCTGGTGTGGTTCCCGGAAGGGCAGCGCTCGGAGACCGGCGAGCTGCAGGACTTTCTGCCGGGCGTCGGGTGGCTCCTGGAGAAGACCGGGGCGCGAGCGATTCCGGTCGTGATCGAGGGCACCTACGAGGCCTGGCCGATCGGCCGCAGGCTGCCCCGACCCGGCCGTGTGCGTGTACGCTTCGGGGAGCCGATCGAGCTCGAGGATCTCGGCGGTGGCGAGGGGCCGGACCGGCATGCCCGCATCGCCCAGAGATTGCGCGATGCCGTCGCCCGGCTCGCTGCCGATGGTACCGACCGGCCGCACAAAGCCGCCGCTTGAGGGCACCACAGGCGCGGGCGCCCGGAACCTATATCTCGCGCCAGCGGTGGCAGGCGACGCTGTGCCCGGGCGCGATCTCCTCGAGCGCCGGCCGCTCGCGCGCGCAGATCTCGGCGGCGAGCGGGCAGCGGGTGCGAAAGACGCAACCCGAGGGCGGCGCCAGCGGCGAGGGCAGATCGCCCGCGAGCACCACCCGGGCCTTCTGCCGCTCGAGCTTCGGGTCCGGGATCGGCACGGCCGCGATCAGCGCGCGGGTGTAGGGGTGCCGGGGTGCCCGCCAGATGGCATCCCGGTCCGCGAGCTCCATCATGCGCCCCATGTAGAGCACCAGAATCCGGTGGCCGGTGTGGCGGACCACCGCGAGGTCGTGGCTGATGAAAATCAACGCCAGGCCGAGCTCGCGCTGCAAGCGCATGAGCAGGTTCACGATCTGGGCCTGGATCGAGACGTCGAGCGCCGAGACCGGCTCGTCGCAGACGATGAGGCTTGGGTTCAGGATCAGCGCGCGGGCGATGCCGATCCGCTGGCACTGCCCGCCCGAGAACTCGTGCGGGTAGCGGTTGATCATCTGCGGCGAGAGCCCGACCCTGGCCAGCGCTTCCTCCACGCGTGCCCTCACCTCCCCTCTCGCGAGGCGGGGCTCGTGGGTGGTCAAGGGCTCCGCGATACTCTCGCCCACGGTCATGCGCGGATCGAGCGAGGCCAGCGGGTCCTGGAAGACGATCTGCATCCCGCGCCGGCGCCGGCGCATCTCCTCGGCGCCGAGCTGGCGCAGATCCTCGCCCAGCCAGACGATCCGACCCGAGGTCGGCTCGATCAGCCGGAGCACGGCGCGGCCGAGGGTCGACTTGCCGCAGCCCGATTCGCCGACGATGCCGAGTGTCTCGCCGGGCGCGAGGTCGAAGCTCACGCCGTCGACTGCGCGCAGCGGCACGTAGCGGCGGCGCAGCAGCCCGCCCACCGGCACGAGAAACTGCAC
>CAZXYL010000734.1:0-5151 GCA_964644915.1 uncultured Geminicoccaceae bacterium | reverse complement strand
ATGATCGAGAACGCGCCGAGGTCGTGCAGGATGTCCTCGGCGGCGATCGTCTCGCGCCGGATCCGGCTCTCGGCGAAGGCCACGTCCTCGGGGATCTTCGGGTCCAGGTGATGGCAGACCATGAGCATGTCGAGGTGCTCGTCGATCGTATTCACCGTGAACGGCCGGGTCGGGTTGGTCGAGGACGGGATGACGTTCGCCTCGCCGCAGACCTTGATGATGTCGGGTGCGTGCCCGCCGCCGGCACCCTCGGTGTGGTAGGCGTGGATCGTGCGGCCCCTGAACGCCCGGATCGTGGTCTCGACGAAGCCCGACTCGTTCAGCGTGTCGGTGTGGATCATCACCTGCACGTCGAAGTCGTCGGCAACCGACAGGCAGCAGTCGATCGCCGCGGGCGTGGTGCCCCAGTCCTCGTGCAGCTTGAGGCAGGCGGCCCCGCCCTCGACCTGCTCGATCAGCCCCTCCGGCTGCGAGGCATTGCCCTTGCCGGCGAAGGCGAGGTTCACAGGGAACGCGTCCGCCGCCTGCAGCATACGCCCGATGTGCCAGGGCCCGGGCGTGCAGGTCGTGGCGTTGGTGCCGGTCGCGGGCCCGGTGCCGCCGCCCAGCATGGTCGTGATGCCGCTCATGAGCGCGTCGTCGACCTGCTGCGGGCAGATGAAATGGATGTGGGCATCGAAGCCGCCGGCGGTCAGGATCTTGCCTTCGCCCGCGATCGCCTCGGTGCCCGGCCCCACGATGATGTCGACGCCCGGCTGCGTGTCCGGGTTGCCGGCCTTGCCGATGCCGGCGATGCGCCCGTCGCGCAGGCCCACGTCCGCCTTGACGATGCCCCAGTAATCGATGATCAGCGCGTTGGTGATCACGGTGTCGACGGCACCGGCCGCGCGCGAGATCTGCGACTGCCCCATGCCGTCGCGGATCACCTTGCCGCCGCCGAACTTCACCTCCTCGCCGTAGATCGTGCGGTCCTCCTCGACCTCGGCGAACAGGTCGGTATCGGCGAGGCGCACCCGGTCGCCCACGGTCGGGCCGTACATGCCGGCATAGGCGGCGCGCGAGATGCGATAGGGCATTTCAGTCGCCTCCGTCGAGGGGGCCCATGATCTTCTGGTTGAAGCCGAAGATCCGGCGCGCGCCCTGGATCGGCACGAGCGTGACCTCGCGCGACTGGCCGGGCTCGAAGCGCACCGCGGTGCCCGCGGGGATGTCGAGCCGGCGGCCGCGGGCCGCCTCACGGTCGAAGGCGAGCGCCTCGTTGGTCTCCAAGAAGTGGTAGTGCGAGCCGACCTGGACCGGCCGGTCGCCCGTGTTCGCAACCGTGAGCGTGATCGCATCGGCGCCCGCGTTGAGCTCGATCTCGCCGCCGCTGGTGATCACCTCGCCCGGGATCATGCGCGTCTCCTTCAGCGGATCGGCTCGTGCACGGTCACGAGCTTGGTGCCATCGGGGAAGGTCGCCTCCACCTGCACGTCGTGGATCATCTCGGCCACGCCCTCCATGACCTGATCGCGCCGTAGGACCTCGGCGCCCGCCGCCATGAGCTCCGCGACCGAGCGGCCGTCGCGCGCCCCTTCGAGCACGAAATCGGTGATCAGCGCCACCGCCTCCGGGTGGTTCAGCTTGACGCCCCGCTCCAGCCGGCGGCGCGCCACCATGGCCGCCATGGCGACGAGCAGCTTGTCCTTCTCCCTCGGCGTCAGATGCACAGGCCGCCTCCCCCTCAAGCCGACCAGACGCGCGGCAGACGTGGGGCAAGACCCGCCGCAGTCCGCAGTCCCGCGAGGTACGCCCCGAGATCGCGCCGCAGCACCGCGCCGTCCGGGGCCAGAAAGCGCGCGATCAGCACTCGCCCGATGCAGGTCGCGGCCGCACGGCCGCCCGGCGCCCGAAGCAAGGAGCGGGCCAGCTGCAGCCGTTCTCCTGCATCCTCGGCGACGAGCAGCACGCTCGCAACCGCGCGCGCGCCGTCCAGGGCGGCGCGCCGCCGCCCGAGCGCGTCGATGGCGCCGTCCAGCCGCAGCGTGTCCGCGAAGACCAGCCGGCCGCCCCAGCGCACCCGCCAGGCGTCCTGCACGAAGCCTTCGCTTACCACCTCACCACGCGCCGTGCGCCCGAGCACGAGTGCCTCGCAGGCGAGCAGCCGCCCGCCCGCTTCGACGGCAATCTCGAGCCTTCGGCGCAGCCGCGCGCGATCGAACAGGATGGTCTCCTGCGGCAGCCATTCCGCCCAGGTGCCCGCCGCCACCGTGAGGCGCGTCTCGATCCGCGCGTCATCACCCAACGAGCGGTAGACCTTCTCCGCCGCCTGGCTGGTGACCGCAGCCCTGCACCCCGTTGCCCAGGCGATGCGCCAGGCCAGCTCGTCGCCGCCCGTGATGCCGCCCGCGGTGTTGATCAGGACCGCCTCGGGCCCGGCCGTGTCGGGCTCGGGGCGCAGGACCCGCGCTTGACCGCAGCCCTGCTGGTAGAGCCGGGCCAGCACCGTCTCCCTGCCCCGGCGCTTGAAGCCGAGCTCGACCACGCCCCGCGCGCGGGGCAGCGGCTCGGGTGCAATCGCACGGCCGTCCGGAACCACGCGAGGTGCCAACGCACGCATGGGTGCCTACAGCTCCACCATCTCTTCCGAGGCGAGCGCGGCGAAGGCCTCGAACAGCGCCGCGGTCGCCTGGGCGAACTCGGGATAGGTGAGCTTGTCCGGCGTATCCTGGGCGGTGTGATAGTGCATGTAGCGATAGAATGCGGTGTCGGTGATCATCACCGCCCGATAGCCCTCGCGCCAGAACGAGCGGTGATCGCTCCAGGCGACGCCCGGAATGAAGCGCAGCGTGGCCGTATGCTCGAGCGGAAAATCGGAGTGGCTGCGAAACGCCTCGGCCAGCCGCAGCATCGCCTCGCGCGAGCGCAGATCGGAAACGAGGCCCAGGAAATTGCCGCGGTCCGGATAGAAGTAGCGGAACAGCGGCGGGTAGTTCTGGCTGCGACGCGCATCGGAAAAGAACCCCATGGTCTCGAGCGAGGCCATGAGGCGGATATCGTCGCCACGCTCCTTGGCCGCGCGCGCGTAGACGACGCTGCCCTGCTCGCGGGTCCGAAAAAAGGGCGGCTCCTCGTTTGCGAACGCGACGAAGCGGATCGTGCGCGCCGGGCTCCGCTCGGCCATCAGCCGCGACAGCTCCAGCATGGCGGCGACGCCGCTCGCGTTGTCGTTCGCTCCCGGGCTGCCCAGGACCGAATCGTAATGTGCCCCGATCAGGATGATCTCGGTCGGGCGCGTGCTGCCCGAGCGCGTCACCTCGAGGTTGGCGCAGCGCACGTCGCGCGCCTCGAACCACTGCAGCTCGACCGCGTAGCCCTGCGCGCGCCACTCGTCCTCGATGTAACGCAGCGCCGCCTCCAGGCCCTTGGGCCGGAACACGTTGCGCCAGCCGATCTGCCCGGCCAGGTGCCGCACGTGCGCTTCCAAGCGCTCCTCGAGGCTGTCCACCATCCGCGCAGCCGTGCTCCCGGGTCCCGCTACCCGCCAGGTCGGGCCGATCGGAGCAGTTGGCCCGCCGGCTGCCAGGCATAGCAGTGTTCGATGTCGGCGCGAAGCGGGCGCGTCCTGTGGCCCGGCCGAGGCCCGCGCGGGCGGCCGGCCTGATCTTCCTCAGACCGGCCACTGCTCCCGGCCATACGCGCTCTCCCAGAACATCCACTCGAGCTGGGAAGCGCGCACGAACGCCGCCATCATGTCGGCGCGAATCGTGCCGGTCGTGGCGGCCGCGACGTGGTCGGCGATCGCGATCACCTTGCGCACGCCTTCCGCGAACGCCTCGTCCGCGTAGGTGTCGATCCAGGCCTGGTACGGGTTCATGGGTGCTGCCCGCTCCAGCAGGTGCCTGCCGACTTCCCAGTAGATCCAAAAGCAGGGCAGGAGCGCTGCGACCGAGACCTCGTAGGGAGCGTTGTGGGCCGTGGCCAGCAGGTAGCTCGTGTAATGCGCGCAGGTGGGCGATGGCTCGGTGGCCGCAGCCTCGGCGGGCGAGATGCCGAACTTTTGGAAGAAGCCTTCGTGCAGGCCGCGCTCGACCACGATCGCCTCGCGCGCGCTGCCCGCGAACTGGATCATGGCATCGTTGTCGGGAGCGCGCGCCGCGGTGACCGCGAGCGCTCGCGCGAACACGGAAAGGTAGTGTGCGTCCTGGAGCATGTAGAAGGTGAAGCGCTCGCGCGAGAGCGTGCCTGCGGCCAGCTCCTGGTTGAACGGCAGCGCCACGATCGAGCCGTAGATCGGCTCGATGCGCTCCCAGGCCTCCTCGGAAAAGCTCATCGAACCTGCTCCTTCTGCCGCCAGAGCGCGTAGAAATGGTGCACGGGGCCGTGGCCATGGCCGACCTGCAGCTCGTGAGCATGCCGCAGCGCCTCGGTGAGATAGGTCTTGGCCCCGCGCACGGCATCACGCAGGGCGAAGCCGCGGGCGAGCAGCGCCGCGATCGCGGACGCCAGCGTGCAGCCGGTGCCGTGCGTGCTCTCGGTCGCGACGCGCTCCGCGGTCAGCACCATGGGCTCGGCCCCGTCGTCGAGCACGTCCACGGCATCGTGATCCTTGAGATGGCCGCCCTTCAGGAGCACCGCGCCCGGGCCGAGCGCACGCAGGTCCCCCGCTGCCCTGATCATGCCGGACTCGTCGGTCGGCGGGTCCCGGTCGAGCAGCACGCCCGCCTCCGGCAGGTTCGGCGTGATCACGGTCGCCAGCGGCAGCAGGCGCTGCCGCAAGGCCTCGATCGCGTCCGGCTGGAGCAGGCGGTCGCCGCTCTTCGCCACCATCACCGGATCCAGCACGATCCGGCGTGCGCCGTAGCGCTCGAGCCGATCGGCCACGACCTCGATCACCTCGCGGCGGGAGAGCATGCCGATCTTGACCGCTTTGATCTCGATGTCCTCGAAGACCGCGTCCAGCTGGGCGGCGACGAACTCGGGCGGGATGTCGTGGATGCCGGTGACGGCCCGCGTGTTCTGGGCGGTCAGTGCCGTGATCACCGAGCAGCCGTAGGTGCCGAGCGCGGAGAAGGTCTTGAGATCGGCCTGAATGCCGGCGCCGCCGCCCGAATCCGAGCCGGCGATGGTGAGCACGTTGGGGATCATCTGCGGCTCTCCCGTAAGCGCCGG
>CAZXYL010000733.1:0-2549 GCA_964644915.1 uncultured Geminicoccaceae bacterium | reverse complement strand
CTGGACGCTGCTGCCGATCTACCACATGGCGATGCTCTCGATCACGCCGGTGGGCGACGCCTTCGCCGGCCGCTTCTGGCCCGACAGCCCGACGCTCGAGAACTACCGCGTGGTGCTCAGCCAGGACCACTTCTTCCTGCGGCAGTTCTGGCGCCAGCTCGCCAACAGCATCTTCGTGGCGGTGGCCACCAGCGCCATGGTGCTGGTGGTGGCGAGCCTCGCCAGCTACGCCATCGGCCGCCTCAAGGTCCGCTACGGCCACTTCGTCTCGAACACGGCGCTGCTCACCTACCTGATCCCGATGGCGTTCCTCGCCATCCCGTTCTACCGCGTCATGGGCGACTACGGGCTGCTCAACACGCTGTGGTCCTTGATCTTCGTCATGGCGACCTTCGCCATCCCGTATGCGATCTGGGTGTTTCGCCAGTACGCCGATACCATCCCGTTCGAGCTCGACGAGGCGGCCAAGGTCGATGGCGCCACGCCGTTGCAGATCTTCTACCTGGTCTACATCCCGCTCATGCGCCCGGCGATGATCGCGATCGGCACCTACGCGCTCCTGCTCGCCTGGAACGAGTACCTCTACGCCTTCCTTCTGCTCTCCAGCGAGCGCCAGCACACGATCCCGGTGGCGATGGGCTATTTCCTGGTCACCGACGATGCGCCCTGGAGCCTGCTCATGGCGACCGCGGTGATCTACTCGCTGCCACCCGCGGCGCTCTACTACGCCGTGCGCAAGTACATGGTCTCGGGCCTGACCGCGGGTGCCACCAAGACCTGAGAGGGGCCGCTTGCGGCGTGTGCCTGCCCGGGCCATTTCCTGAACAGGAGGTCGTGCGATGGCCAAGGCCCTCGACAGGCCCCATGGCAAGCTGACGGTCGACGAGTTTCTCGCCTGGGCGATCGAGCAGCCCGACGGCGGGCGGTTCGAGCTCGTCGCAGGCGAAGTGGTGGCGATGGCGCCGGAGCGCGCGGCGCACGCGCGCATCAAGGCCGAGATCTGGCTGGCACTGCGCGACGGCATCAGGGCCGCCGGCCTGCCCTGTGAGGCTCTGCCGGACGGCATGACGGTCAAGATCGACGAGCACACGGCCTACGAGCCCGATGCCGTCGTCCACTGTGGCGAGCGGCTGGAGGACGACGCACTGCTCGTGCCGGAGCCACTGATCGTGGTCGAGGTGCTCTCGCCCGGGACCCGAGCGCGGGATGCGGGCGCCAAGCTCGCCGACTATTTCCGGCTGGCGAGCGTCCGTCACTACCTGCTGGTCCAGACCGAGCGGCGCACGGTGATCCACCACCGCCGCGGCGAGGGCGACGAGATCACGACCCTGGTTGTGACAGCCGGCTCGGTGGCGCTCGACCCGCCGGGCCTCGCGCTCGAGCTGGCGCGCATCTACGGCTGAGGGCGCGAGGGCTCCCGCTTGCGGCGGGCGGCCAGCAGTGCCATCTGGATGCGCAAAGGAGACCCGCGCATGGCCAAAGCTCTCGAAAAGTCGTCTCTCTACGATACCGACTACGTGGCCTGGCTGGAGGAGCAGGTGGCACACGTGCGCGCCGGGCGGCTCCAGGCGCTCGACCTCGAGAATGTCGCGGAGGAGCTCGAAGGATTGGCGAAGTACCAGCGACAGGAGTTGCGGAGCCGGCTCGAGGTTCTGATCCTCCATCTGCTCAAATGGGACCATCAGCCAGAGCAGCGCTCCAATCGCTGGCGCGCCTCGGTAGCCGAGCAGCGCCGGCGCATCCAGGATCTCCTGCAGGAGAGCCCCAGCCTGAAGCCCGAGATCGAGCCCACCTGCCATGCCGTCTATCCGGGTGCGGTCGAAGGGGCGGCGATCGAGACCTTGCTCAACGCCGATGTCTTTCCGTCGGACCTACCCTACTCGGTCGAGCAGATCTTCGAGCGCGAGCTGCCGGCCGAGGAGCTGCCCGAACACGCATCGACCTGAAAGACTTGACATGACCGAGCACCAGACCCTGACCGTACGCCTGCACCAAAACGACAACGTGGTGACGGCGCGCATCGACCTGCTGCCGAACACCGCGGTCACCGGCGAGGGCGTCGCCTGCGCCGGCCGGATCCCGGCCGGGCACAAGGTCGCGACCCGCCCGATCCGGGCGGGCGAGCCGGTGCGCAAGTACGACCAGATCATCGGCTTCGCGAGCTGCGACATCGCCCCCGGCGAGCACGTCCACACGCAGAACGTCGAGATGCGCGACTTCGCCCGCGACTATGCCTTCGGCGCCGACGCCAAGCCCACGGCCTTCGTGCCCGCGGACCAGCGGGCGAGCTTCGAGGGCTATCTCAGGCCCTCCGGCAAGGCCGGCACGCGCAACTTCATCGGCGTGCTCTCGACCGTGAACTGCTCGGCCACGGTCTGCCACCACATCGCCGAGACGTTTCCGCGCGAGGAGCTGGCGGCGTTCGGCAATGTCGACGGCATCGTCGCGCTGACGCATGGCACCGGCTGCGGCATGGCCGATCGCGGCGACGGCTTCGCGGCCCTGCAACGCACGCTTTGGGGCTATGCACGCCACCCGAACTTCGCCGG
>CAZXYL010000732.1:0-3415 GCA_964644915.1 uncultured Geminicoccaceae bacterium | reverse complement strand
CCGACAGCTCGTCGCTGCGGCCCGGCGCCTCGCCGAGCCAGAACGGGATGTTGGGCGCCGCGCCGTGCGCGTCCTCCACCCGGACGGTGCCGCGCTCGACGCGCAGGATGCGGTAGGACGTGTTGCCGAGCTGGAAGACGTCGCCGGCCATGCTCTCGACCGCGAAATCCTCGTTCACGCTGCCGATGATCTGGTTCTCGGGCTCCAGGATCACCTGGTAGTCGGCCGTGTCCGGGATCGTGCCGCCGGAGGTCAGCGCGGTGAGCCGCGCGCCCCGCCGCCCGCGCAGCACGCGGTTGACCGCGTCATGGTGGATCAGCGCGCCCCGCCGGCCGCGCCGGGTGCTGAACCCTTCGCCCAGCATGCGCACCACCGCCGCGAAGTCCTCGTGGGCCAGCGTGCGGTAGGGCCAGGCCCGGCGTACCAGGGCATACAGCTGGTCCTCGCCCCATTCTCGGGTGGCGACCTCGGCCACGATCTGCTGTGCCAGCACATCCTGCGGCTGCTCGGGGATCACCAGCCGGTCGAGCTCGCCTCGGCGGACGCTGTCGAGCAGCGCCGCGCACTCGACCAGCTCGTCGCGCGACAAAGGGAACAGCCGGCCCTTGGGCGTGCCGTCGACCGCATGTCCCGAGCGCCCGACCCGCTGCAGGAAGCTCGCGATCGAGCGTGGCGAGCCGAGCTGGCAGACCAGGTCGACCTCGCCGATGTCGATGCCGAGCTCGAGCGAGGCGGTCGCCACCAGCGCCCTCAACTCGCCGCGCTTGAGGCGCTGCTCGGCGTCCAGCCTCTGCTCCCTGGCCAGGCTGCCGTGATGGGCCGCCACCTGCGTCTCGCCCAGGCGCTCGGACAAGGCACGGGTCACCCGCTCGGCCATGCGGCGCGTGTTGACGAAGATCAGCGCGGTGCGATGCGCCTCGATCAGCTCGGTCAGACGGTCATAGACCTGTTGCCAGACGTCCGCCGACATCACGGCTTCGAGCGGGGACGAGGGAATTTCGAGGGCGAGGTCACGCGCCCGCTGGTGACCGGTGTCGATGATCGTGCACGCGTCGCCCGGTGCGCCGTCCTGGCCGCCCCCGACCAGAAAGCGCGCGGTCGCCTCGATCGGCTTCTGGGTCGCCGACAGGCCCACCCGCAGCAGGCGATCGCCACAGAGCGCCGCCAGGCGCTCGAGCGAGAGCGCCAGATGCGCGCCGCGCTTGTTCGGCGCCAGCGCGTGGATCTCGTCGACGATCACGGTCCGCGTGGCCCTGAGCATGCTGCGGCCGGATTCGGAGCCGAGCAGGATGTAGAGCGATTCCGGGGTGGTGACGACGATGTGCGGCGGGCAGCGGCGCATGCGTTCGCGCTCGCCGGGCGGGGTGTCGCCGGTGCGCACCCAGGCCCGGATCTCCACCTCCGGCAGGCCCTGCGCGCGGAGGACCTCGCGGATGCCGGCGAGCGGCACTTCCAGGTTGCGCTGGATGTCGTTGGAGAGCGCCTTGAGGGGCGAGACGTAGACGACCTGCGTCTCGTCCCGCAGCCGTCCCTCCAGCCCCTGCCGCAGCAGCTCGTCGATCGCGGCGAGGAAGGCCGCGAGCGTCTTGCCGGAGCCCGTGGGTGCCGCGATCAGCGTGTGCCGGCCGGCCCGGATCGCCGGCCATGCCTGCGCCTGCGCGGCGGTAGGCGCCGCGAAGTTGCGGTCGAACCAGACGGCGACCGCCGGGTGGAACAAGGAGGCTGGGTTCACGGGACAGGACCGGCGTAAGGGGTCGATAGTCCATATAGCGCAGTCGACGACGGGCGCCAGCGCGGAGTCGAACGGCACATGCCGTCCGGCGGCATCCGGCGCGGGCAGCCTCGATCGGACTCCGGAGCGAGACGGCCCACTCGTCTTTGGCGGGCTGGACGGGAGCGGCGCCGGAGGAGTATTTCCGTCTCACGGGCAAAGCCGGCAAGCGCACAGGAGGGTGGCATGAGCAAGGACGTCGGGCACTGGATCGATGGCCAGGTGGTCGCCGGCAGGAGCGGCCGCTACGGCGACATCTTCAATCCCTCGGTCGGCGAGAAGGCGGGCCGGGTCGCGTTCGCCGGCGCCGCCGAGGTCGACGCCGCGGTCCGGGCAGCGAAGGCGGCATGGCCCGGCTGGGCCGCCACCACACCGCTGCGCCGCGCGCGGGTGATGTACGCGCTCAAGGCCGTGATCGAGCAGCACATGGACGAGCTGGCCGATCTCGTGAGCTCCGAGCACGGCAAGACGCTGGCCGACGCCAAGGGCTCGATCACCCGCGGGCTCGAGGTGGTCGAATTCGCCTGCGGCATCCCGAACCTCCTCAAAGGGGAGTTCAGCGAGAACGTCGGCACCGGGGTCGATCTGCTCTCGTTCCGGCAGCCGATCGGCGTCTGCGCCGGCATCACGCCCTTCAATTTCCCGGCCATGATTCCTTTGTGGATGTTCCCGCTCGCGATCGCCTGTGGCAACACCTTCGTCCTCAAGCCGTCCGAGAAGGATCCGTCCTGCCCCGTGCGCCTGGCCGAGCTCGCCAAGGAGGCAGGCGTGCCCGCCGGCGTGGTCAACGTGGTCAACGGTGACAAGGAGGCGGTCGATGCGATCCTCACCCACCCGGACATCGCCGCGGTGAGCTTCGTGGGCTCGACCAAGATCGCCGAGTACATCTATCACACCGGGGCCGCGCACAATAAGCGCGTGCAGGCGCTGGGCGGCGCCAAGAACCACATGGTGGTCATGCCCGACGCCGACCCCGAGCAGGTGACCGACGCGCTGATCGGCTCGGCCTACGGCTCCGCCGGCGAGCGCTGCATGGCGATCTCGGTCGCGGTCGCGGTCGGGAAAGCCGGCGATCGGCTGGTCAAGGCGCTCGCCCCACGCGTGCGCGAGCTCAAGATCGGTCCGAGCCACGAGGCCGGCATCGAGATGGGCCCGCTGGTCACGGACGAGCACCGGCGCAAAGTGCGCGCTTATGTCGATCTCGGGATCGAGGAGGGGGCCGATCTCGTCGTCGACGGGCGCGACTTCCGGCTCGACGGCTTTCAGGGCTACGAGGACGGCTACTACATGGGCGGCTGCCTGTTCGACCGGGTGACGCCCGAGATGAAGATCTACCATGACGAGATCTTCGGCCCGGTGCTCTCGGTCGTGCGCATGCCGGACTTTGACAGTGCTTTGAGGATCGTGAACGAGCACGAGTACGGCAACGGCACGGCGATCTTCACCCGTGATGGCGACGCCGCGCGCGCGTTCGCGCACAGCGTCAACATCGGCATGGTCGGCATCAACGTGCCGATCCCGGTGCCGATGGCCTTCCACAGCTTCGGCGGCTGGAAGCGCTCGCTGTTCGGCGACCACCACATGCACGGGCCCGAGGGCGTGCGCTTCTACACCAAGCAGAAGGCGGTGACCTCGCGCTGGCCG
>CAZXYL010000731.1:0-9828 GCA_964644915.1 uncultured Geminicoccaceae bacterium | reverse complement strand
GGTCGATCCGTTCGCGGGCGAGATCGTGGGCGGTCTGCTGTATGGTCGGGGCGCCGTCGACATGAAGGGGGCGATCGCCTGCTTCGTCGCGGCCGCCGCGCGCTTCGTGGCCGAGCACCGGCCCGCCGGCTCGATCAGCCTGCTGATCACCGGCGACGAGGAGGGACCCGCGATCAACGGCACGCAGAAGCTGCTGACCTGGCTGCAGGGGCGGGGCGAGCGGCCCGACGGCTGCGTGGTCGGCGAGCCCACCAATCCCTCACGCATCGGCGAGATGATCAAGATCGGCCGGCGGGGCTCGCTCACCGGACACCTGCGGGTGCGCGGCGTGCAGGGGCACACCGCCTACCCGGAGCGGGCCGAGAACCCGATCCCGAGGCTGCTCGCCATGCTCCAGGCCCTCGGCACGGCCCCGCTGGACGGCGGCAGCGAGCACTTCGATCCGTCGCACCTCGAGATCACCACGGTCGACGTCGGCAATCCCGCGAGCAACATCATTCCCGCGGCGGCGCGGGCCACCTTCAACGTGCGCTTCAACGATCAGTTCACCGCGCGCTCGCTCGAGCGATGGCTGCGGGCGCGCCTGGACGACGCAGGCGGCCGGTACGAGCTCGAGGTGAGCGCTGCCGGGGAGGCGTTCGTCACCCTGCCGGGGCCGCTGACCGAGCTGCTCGAGACCGTGATCGAGCGGGAGCTCGGCGTGGTGCCCGAGCTCTCGACCTCGGGCGGGACCTCCGATGCCCGCTTCATCAAGGAGGTGTGCCCGGTGGTCGAGTTCGGGCTGATCAGCGAGACGATCCACCAGGTGGACGAGCGGGTGAGCGTGGCCGATCTGGAAGCGCTGACACGCGTCTACCGTGGCCTGCTCGAAGAGTATGTCAGGCCGGCCTGATGCCCGACCGGCAGGAGGTCATCGCATCGCTTTACGGGGCGTACCGCCTGGCACGCCTGGACCCGTGGGGCATGGCTCATTTCAACCTCACGGTCGAGGGCTTCTGGCGATCGTTCTTCGCCGCCGTCCTGGTCGCGCCCGGCTATGCCATTCTGGTCGCGCAGCAGATGATGGCCGAGCCCGAAGCCTTCCATCTCGGCTGGGCGCTGCTGGTGCAAGGCACCGCTTATCTGCTCGGCTGGGCGGCGTTCCCGGTCGCGGCGCTCGTGATCACCTACGCGCTGGGGCTCACCGGCAACTACGTCCCCCTGATCGTCGCCGCCAACTGGGCGGCGGTGCTCCAGATGGCGCTGTTCCTGGTCGTGCTCGCGCTCACCCGCGTGCTGCCCGGGCCCCTGGCCGGCATCCTGCTGGCGCTCGTGACGGTCTCGATCCTCGCGTATCAGTGGTTCGTCACGCGCACGGCACTGCAGACCACCGGCGGGATCGCGCTCGCGCTGCTCCTGGTCGACGTCCTGCTGAACGCCGCGATCACCAGATCCGCCGACCAGCTCCTCTGAGGGGGTCGCGAGCCTCAGTAGTCGACGCGCGTCAGATACAGCCCGCAGGCCGGCGCGGTCGGCCCGGCCGCCGAGCGATCGCGCGCCGCGAGCACGGCTTCGATGTGCTCGACCGGCCACTTGCCCTCGCCGATCAGCTTCAGCGTGCCCGCCATGTTGCGCACCTGGTGGTGAAGGAAGGAGCGGGCACGCGCCGTGACCGTGATCTCCTCGCCCTGGTTCAGCACGACCAGGCAGTCCAGCGTCTTCACCGGCGACGCCGCCTGGCACAGCGAGCTGCGGAAGCTCGAGAAGTCGTGCCGGCCGATCAGGTGCTGCGCCGCCTCGTGCATGATCTCGGCATCGAGAGCGACCGGCACGAACCACGCGCGGCCGGCATCGAGCGCCAGCGGCACCCGGCGGTTGACGATCCGATAGAGATAATGCCGGCAGCGCGCCGAGAAGCGGGCGTGGAAGTCGTCCGGCACCCGGCAGGCCTCGAGAACCACGACCGGCGCCGGGCGCAGGTGATGGTTCAGGGCGTTGCGCAAGGTGTCGAGCCCGACCTCCCGGGACAGATCGAAGTGCACCACTTGGCCGCGCGCATGTACCCCGGCATCGGTGCGCCCGGCTGCCGCGGGCCGGGTCTCCTCGCCCGCGAAGGCGATGATCGCCTCCTCCAGAGCCTGCTGCACGGACGGCTGCGTGCTCTGCCGCTGCCAGCCATGGAACGGCCCCCCGTCGTACTCGAGCGTCAGCTTGTAGCGGGGCATGGTCGGCCGAGCCGGCTGCCCGGCGGCAGCGGGAACCCGCGCAGGAACTCGCCCGCCGCGAGCGGTCTGCCGCCCGCACGCTGCAGCTCCGTGAGCCGGAGCGCGGCCTCGCCGCAGGCGACGGTCAGGCGATCGTCGAGCACCACGCCGGGCGGGCCGGAGGCCAGGGCCAGCTCGCCTGCGAGCACGCGCAGCCGCTGACCGAGGGCCTCGGTCCAGCAGCCGGGCCAGGGATTGAGCGCGCGCAGCTGGCGCTCGAGCTCGGCGGCCGGCCTCGACCAGTCGAGCCGGCCCGCCGTCTTGTCGAGCTTGGCGGCGTAGGTCACGCCGCCCTCGGGCTGCGGCACCGCGCGCGCCCGTCCGGCGGCGAGATCGTCCACGACCGGCACCACCATGCGGGCGGCGAGATCGGCGAGCGTGTCATGCAGAATCTCCGCCGTGCTCTCCTCGGTGATCGGCACCCGCTCCATCGCGAGAACCGGGCCGGTATCGAGGCTCGGCTCCATCTGGAAAATGCTGATCCCGGTTTCTCGATCCCCGGCCAGGAGCGCGTGCTGGATCGGCGCGGCACCGCGCCAGCGCGGCAGGAGCGAGGCGTGCAGGTTGATGCAGCCCAGCCGCGGCGCGTCCAGCACCGCCTTGGGCAGAATGAGCCCATAGGCGGCGACGACCCCGAGGTCGGCGCCGAGGCCGGCGAACGCCGCCTGCTCCGCCGGATCGCGCAGCCTCTCCGGCGTGCGTACGGGCAGCGCCAGGCGGGCCGCGGCCGCCTGCACGGCCGACGGTCTGGGCTTCATGCCGCGCCCGGCCGGCCGCGCCGGCTGCGTGTAGACGGCGACGATCTCGTGGCGGCTGGCGGCGAGCGCCTCAAGGCTCGGCACGGCGAACGACGCCGTGCCCATGAAGATCAGACGCAGGCGCTCAGGCTCGGTCGATGCCATCCGATCGCGGCTCGGCTGGAGGTGGGATCAGCTTCCGGGTGATACGCCTTCCCGCCGCCGCTGGCCAGATCGGCAGCCGCCGTTTGCGCACCCGGACCGCCGCGTCAGGCGCTGGCCCGGCTCTTCGAGCGACGGGTCTTGGCGAGCCGGCGCAGGATCAGGGTGCGCTTGAGCGCCGAGAGGTGGTCGACGAACAGCACGCCGTTGAGATGATCGATCTCATGCTGCAGGCAGCGGGCGAGCAGGCCTTCGCCCTCGATCTCCTGCAGCGCACCCGCGCGGTCGAGGAAACGGACCCGCACTCTATCGGCGCGCGCCACGTCGCCGAACTGGCCCGGCAGGCTGAGGCAGCCCTCCTCCATCGTGGTCGTGCTCTCCGAGCGCCACACGATCTGGGGGTTGATGACGAACAGGGGCTCGCGTTTGCCCTCCTCGCCGAGATCGGCGACGAACGCACGCTTGAGGACGCCGACCTGGGGCGCGGCGAGCCCGATCCCGGGTGCCGCGTACATCGTCTCCAGCATGTCGTCGAGGAGCCGCAGGAGCTCGGCATCGAGCCGCTCCACCGGGGCGGCGCGCCGGGTCAGGCGGGGGTCGGGCACCTCGAGGATGGTCAGGTTCGCCATGGGCCGTGCTGTACTATCAACGCTCGTCGGAGAGCTAGGAGCTGCCCGCCCGGACGTCAACCGGGATCACCCCACGGGCTGGCGCGCGCGCAGCGCGGCGTCGAGCGTGCCGTCGTCGAGGTAGTTGAGCTCGCCCCCGACCGGCACGCCGTGGGCGAGGCGGGTCACCCGGGTCGCATAGCCGGCCAGGCGCTCGGCGATGTAGTGCGCCGTGGTCTGTCCGTCGACCGTGGCGCTGGTGGCGAGGATCACCTCCTCGACGTCGCCGGCCTCGAGGCGCCGGAGCAGGCGATCGATCCGGAGATCCTCCGGGCCCACGCCGTCGAGCGCTGAGAGCGTGCCGCCGAGCACGTGATAGCGCCCGCGAAACAGGCCCGAGCGCTCCATGGCCCAGAGATCGTCGACCTCCTCCAGGACCAGGATCTGCGCCGGGTCACGCTCCGGGTCGGCGCAGATCCAGCACGGGTCGGCGCCGTCGAGGTTGCCGCACCGCGAACACTCGCGCACCTCGCGCGCAGCGCTCTCGAGCGCCACGGCCAGGCGCATCATGAGCGCGTCGCGCTGCTTCAACAGGTGGAGCGCCACGCGCCGCGCCGAGCGCGGCCCGAGGCCCGGCAGGCGGGCGAGCAGCTGAATGAGCTGATCCAGTTCGCGTGCGGCCATCCCCGAGTGCGCTCAGAAGGGCAGCTTCATGCCGGGCGGGAGCGCCAGCCCGCCGGTCAGCTTGCCCATCTCCTCCTGCACGTGCGCCTCGACCTTGGCCTTGGCGTCGTTGAACGCGGCGACGATCAGATCCTCCAGGATCTCGGTCTCGGCGGGATCGGCGAGCGAGGGGTCGATCTTGACCTTGCGCATCTCGCCCTTGCCGTTCAGCGTGACCGCGACCATGCCGCCACCCGCCGACCCGCTCAGCTCGGCCTCGGCGAGCTTCTCCTGCATCTCGGCCATGCGGTTCTGAAGCTTCTGCGCTTCCTTCAGCATGTTGCCCAGGTTCTTCATGATCGCTCCGCTGCTGCTGATGGTTCAACTGACGACGGCGGCCTGCTCGAGCGCACGTCGACGATCCTCGCACCCGGGAAGCTCTCCAGAATCGGCTTAACGCGCGGGTCGGTGGCGAGTTCATCGATGCGGGCGCGCTTCCGCGCGGCCGTCTGCTCGGCCATCGGTGGCGCGCCGGTCGCTTCCGAGAGGCTCACCTGCCAGCTGCGGTCGGTCCAGCGCGAGAGGCATTCCGCCACGCGACGCGGCCACTCGGCGGACGCATGGCCGTTCACGTTGAGCTCGAGCCGGCCCGGCTCGAAGCGCACCAGCCCCGCCTGGCTGTGCAGCCAGTTGTAGAGCATCGGCTGGTTGCGCTCGCGGAACAGCGCCACGGCCTCCTCGAACGAGCCGGGGCTCGCGGGCGCGGAGGCGACGGGCTGGAGATCCGCCGCCGCGGGCCGCGCCTCGGCCATCTCCTCCGGCGCGCGGTCGCGCTGCGGCCCCGGGCTGCCGCCACCTTGGCCGCCCACGGCCTGCGCCAGCTCGGCCGGCGCCGGCAGGTCGGCCGCGTAGGCCAGACGTACCAGCAGCATCTCGGCCGCACGCAGGGGGTCCGGTGCCAGACGCAGCTCGTCCAGCCCCTTGAGCAGCATCTGCCAGGTGCGGGCGAGCACCGGCAGCGACAGCTCGGCGGCTAGGGCCTGCGCCCGATCGCTATCCGCCTCCGCGATTGCGAGGCTCGGCGCTTCCTGCGGGGTGACCTTGATCCGCGTGAGCCAGTGGCTGATCCCCAGGAGGTCCTGGAGGATCGCCTCCGCCTCGCTGCCCAGGTCGTGAAGCTCGCCCAAAAGCGCGAGGGCCGCCGGCACGTCGCCCCGCATCACGTGCTCGAACAGATCGAGCAGCCGGCTGCGGTCGGCCAGTCCCAGCATGTCGTGCACGAGGTCCGTGCCGATGGCGCTCCGGGCATCGCTGCCGGCCAGCGCGATCGCCTGGTCCAGGAGCGAGAGGGCGTCGCGCACGGAGCCCGCGGCGGCGCGGGCGATCAGGTCGAGGGCCGCGGGCTCGATCTCGACCGCCTCCTTGGTCGCGATGCCCGCGAGATGCCGCACGAGCAGATCCATATCGACGCGGCGCAGATCGAAGCGCTGGCAGCGGGAGAGGATCGTGACCGGGACCTTGCGCACCTCGGTGGTGGCGAAGACGAACTTCGCCTGCGGTGGCGGCTCCTCCAAGGTCTTGAGCAGAGCGTTGAACGCCTTCTCCGAGAGCATGTGCACTTCGTCGATGATGTACACCTTGTAGCGCGCGGCGGTCGGGGCATAGCGGACGCCGTCCACGATGTCGCGGATGTCGTCGATGCCGGTTCGGGTCGCGGCGTCCATCTCCAGAACGTCGATGTGCCGGTCCTCGGCGATCGCCGTGCAATGCCGGCAGGCGCCACAGGGCTCCGGCGTCGGGCCGCCCTGGCCGTCGGCGCCGATGCAGTTGAGCGCCCGCGCGACGATCCTGGCGGTCGTGGTCTTGCCGACGCCGCGGATGCCGGTGAGCAGGAACGCGTGCGCGATGCGGCCGGTGCGGATCGCGTTGGTCAGCGAGCGCACCAGCACCTCCTGCCCGATCAGCTCCGACAGGCGTTGCGGGCGGTAGACCCGCGCCAGCACGCGGTATGGCGCGGCCGGTGCCGCGGGCGCCGGGATCAGGCTGCGCTCGGCAGGGCTCGCGGGACCCTCGAGGGGGGCATCGCTCATGATGTCGGGCGGCAAGACGCCCATGCAATTGATGCGGCAGGAGACTGGTCGGCGACCCGGCTCGAAGCTCGTTACGGCTGCTTCCTTCCGGACCTGACCGGGTTGGCGAGTGAGCCGTCCACCGCCAGCCTCCCGCACCCAATATCGGGGTTTGCCGGCTCGAGTGCAAGCGCCCGCCGGGCTTGGTCCGGCCGGCCGAAATCGCCTAGTCTGCGCGGCGAAGGGAGCCGCCATGCCGGAGTTCGCCAACCCGCCGCCGCATCGCTACGGTGGCGCGGGCTTCGATCGCGCGGCGCCGCGCCGCCTGGATGCGGAATGGCTGGCCGCGTGCCGGGCCGACCCGACGACGCGGGTGGTGCTGATCGACGGGCTGGAGTTTCTCGTCACCACCACCGACCAGCCACGGATTCTGTTGCGCCATGTCGGCGAGCTCGAACGGGCGCTGCCGGAGGACGCCCTGTTCCTCGGCCAGGACGAGGACGGCGCGGCGCTGTTCGCGGTCGACCTCGGCCGCGAGGCACCGGCGGGCGGCCGCTTCGTCGAGCTGCGCAGCGTTGGCGCGTGGCTGCCGGCCCGGGAGGCGGGCTGGCTCGCCTACGCGCGCGGGCTCGCCTACTGGCACAGCCGGCACCGCTTCTGCGGCGCCTGCGGCGGCCCGACCGTGAGCACGCAGGGCGGCCACCTGCGCCGCTGCCAGCTGTGCGACGCGCAACATTTCCCACGCAGCGACCCCGCGGTGATCGTGCTGGTCACGCATGCCCATCCGGAGCTTGGGCAGCGCTGCCTGCTCGGCCGCTCGACGCGCTTTCCCGCCGGGCTGTATTCGACGCTCGCCGGCTTCGTGGAGCCGGGCGAATCGCTCGAGGACACCATCCGGCGCGAGGTGTTCGAGGAGGCGGGGGTGGAGGTCGTCGACCTGCACTACCGTTCCTCGCAGCCATGGCCCTTCCCGGCATCCTTGATGCTCGGCTTTCGCGCGCGGGCGAAGAGCGCTGCGCTGCGGATCGATCCCGACGAGCTGGTCGATGCCGGCTGGTTCACCCGCGAGCAGCTCTCGGACCCGGAGCGCCGCCCGGTCCAGCTGCCCAACCGCGATTCGATCGCCCGCCACCTGATCGAGGACTGGCTCTCCGAAGGCGCCGCATGAGCGGGGCGGCCGCGCCGGCGCCGCTCGTGCCGACCGGATCGCGCCGTGCCCCTACTCGGCGATGCGCAGGTTCGAGAGCTCGTTCGCGATCTGCACGAAGGCCTGCTGCAGGTCGCTGTTGCTCGGCGAGTTGAAGTACTTCTTCGGATCGCTGGCGCAGTCGCGGTAGAGGTTCTGCGTCGCCGTATCGTTCTCCTGGAACGTGATCGTGTACATGAGGATGCCTTCGGCCTTCATCGCTGTGCACAGCTCGAGCATCCGCTGGTTGATCTTGGTCTTGGCGGTGCCGTTGTTGGTGGTGCCGAGCCGGCCTTCGCTCAGCCGGCCGTAGGCGGTATAGTCGGCCCCGGGCCAGGCGCTCTGGAACTGGCTGCGATAGTTGGACGGGCTGGTCGGATAGGCGTTGCCGCCGGGCAGACCGGTGTAGTGGTTGTCCCCGCTGCCGCCCCACTTGAAGGTGGTTCCCGGGTAGTCGAACCACTGGTTCTGACCGTCGGTGAGGAGGATGACCACCTTCTCCATGTTCGGCTCGGAGTAGTCGAGCGGCAACCCGGCAGGCGTGTCCCCGCCCCACAGGTCACGCCAGCGCGGCGAGAGCACGCGCCAGCCCCAGGCGAGGCCGAGGTTGGCGAAGGTGCCGCCGCGGTGCCAGGGCAGCATCTCGTCGATGCCGGCCTGGATGGTGCTCCGGCTCGCGACCAGCGGCGTGATCGCCGGGCCGCAGCCCAGATTGGGGCCGGTGCCCTCGTTCTCAGCGCTGTTCGCCTCCTTGAGCGCCGACTGCGGGCCGTCCGGATTCCAGTCGTTGTCGCCGTTCAGCCACCGACCCCAGGTGCCGGGACTGGACTGGCTGTACTGCACCACGGTCGGCGTCGGCTGCGACGGGCTCGGCGCCCCCTGCGAGTAGATCACGTTGCTCGAGTTGGTGTAGCTGGTCGAGCTGCTCTTGACCACGACCACGTACTGGGTCGACGGGTAGGTCCAGTGCGGGTTCTCGAAGCGGCGCAGCGCCGTCCGCCACAGATACGGGTACCATTTCTGCACGCTCGGCGGGTCGTCGTTGCTGTCGCGCGGGTACTCGCGGGCCTCGACGCAGCCCTTCCAACTGGTCGGCAGGTAATGGTCGGGGTGATAGCCGTAGCGCTCGAGGTTGTCCGGGTCGGTATTCTGCCAGGGCGCATCGGGATCGAAGCTCTGCTGCACCAGCCAGTCGGTCCGGTCGCTGCCGACGTTGACCTGCGCCGCATAGGGTACGAGCGCGACCCAGAACTGCGGTATCTCCTCGCGCGAGCCGTAGAGAATGCTGACCAGCTCGGTCGCGGCGTTCTTCATCGCGTCCATCTTGCCGCCCGAGCGCATCGAGCCGGTGTTGTCCATGACCAGAACCAGCTCCATGCCGCGCAGCTCCCGCTGGATCAGGCTGCGGGCGGAGACCGTCATGTCGTACACGCCGGCGACGCTCATGAAGCGGGTCGGGATGGTGGCGGTGGCCAGGATCTCGATCGTGTTCTGCTCGTCGTGGAAGACGATGGTCGGCTTCCCGTCCTTGAGCACCGAGCCCATGTAGCCGGTCGGGAAGTTGGCCTCGAAGAACATCAGGATGTCGTCTTCGCGCAGCTCCGATTCGAACGCGCGGCCGCCGGCCAGGCCGGCCGCGTCGATGGCGTAGGAGAGCTTCGAGCGGAGCATGTAGCCCCGCCCGAGGTCCACGGCGAGGCCGATCGCGGCAAACAGCGGGATCGCGATCAGGCCGAGGATCATCATGATCGCGCCCCGCTGATCGCGAGACAGGCGCATCAGGCCCGCGAGCAGTCCCCTCGGTCGGCGCATACGCATGCTGTTCGCTCTCCAGCCCCGGCGGTGCGCGGGCCCTTCAGCCGACCGCCCCTCGCGTCGGTGGCAGAGCCTCGCAGCGGGATACTCTCGCAGGTTGGGGTTAACGAGGGGTGAAGGGGCGCCGGCCGCCCTCGGCGGCGCGACGGCTCAACGCACGTCCTGGAACGGATCGCTCAGCGCATGCAGGCGCATCGCAGCCGACCGCCCGAAGCGCAGCAGCATGGCCTTGCGCCGGGCAGCAGGGAGCGGGCATGCCCTCGCCTCGCGGACGACCTCGGCCATGAAGCGGTCGGCGAGGATCAGCCCCTCAGCTGGCGGCAGCAGGGCGCGCGGAAAGTCGGC
>CAZXYL010000730.1:0-3422 GCA_964644915.1 uncultured Geminicoccaceae bacterium | reverse complement strand
CATCGGCCTCATCCAGGGCACGATCAAGGCGACCCTCCTCGATATCGCCAACAAGAACATGGTGATGCGCGAGGCGCCGGACCGCTTCCACATCCTGCCGGTCGAGGAGTTCGAGGCGAGCGACGAGGCCCTCTACGCGCGCCAGGAGTGGCTCGAGGAGAACCCCGAGACCGCGCAGATCCTGCTCGAGGAGCTGCTCCGGACCTGGCGCGAGATCAACGAGAACCCGGCGGTGGTCGCCGAGCTGCGCGAGCAGATGAGCCTCCTGCCCGACCTGCCGGCCGAGCTGGAGCCGGAGGTCGAGGCCTACTTCGAGCAGGCGGTCACCGAGAACATGTTCCCCGACGACGGCGGCTTGGACGGCGCGGCGCAGTCCGACTTCGACTTCTACACCAAGGCGGGGCAGATCGAGGGCACGGCCGCCGAGCTCCAGATCGAGGACTTCTGGTATCTCGAGCCGCTCGAGAACGCGCTCGCGACGCTCGAGGGCTGAGCTGGCGGCAGCACCTCGATCGATGATGGACCGCTCCGCGGGGGCCGGGGAGCCGACGGCCGGCACCCTGGCCCCTGCCGCCGCGGCGCCGCTCGCCGGCGCCCCGTCGCGCGGCCGCTGGAGCTCGCCCGGCCTGCGCCTGCTCTCGGTGGTGGTGGTGCTGGGATTGTGGGAATGGGGCGGGCGGATCCCGATCAGCCTCGCCTTTCCGACCTGCAGCGCGACCCTGCAGGCACTGTTCGAGATGCTGGCCGATGGCACCCTGCTCGCGGCCTATGCCGATACCATCCGGCCGCTGATCATCGGGCTGGTCCTGTGCGGGCTGGGTGCCGCCGCCGCCGGCATCGCCATGGGGCTCTCGCGCACCGTCGAGTGGTTCGGGCTGCCGGTCTTCGTCATCCTGCAGGCGGCGCCCATGGCCGCGATCGTGCCGGTGATCACCTACGTCTACGGCATCGGGCTCGCGGCCAAGGTGTTCGCGGTCGTGCTGCTGGCAGCCCCGGTGATCGTGCTCAACTCGTACAAGGGCATCCGGCACACGAGCCCGTCGCTGCTCGAGATGAGCCGCTCGTTCCTGGCCTCGCGCCGCCAGCAGATCTTCAAGATCATCCTGCCGTCTGCCAGCGGCCTGATCTTCGCCGGCATGCGGCTGGGCGCGGCCCAGGGCTTCACCGGCGTGATCCTGGCCGAGCTCCTGATCACGCCCACGGGCGTGGGCGATCTCATCACCTACTACCGCTCGATCGCGGACTACCCGAAGATGTTCGCCTCGATCCTCTCGATCATCGTGCTCGCGAGCGTCGCGATCACCCTGCTGCAGAAGATCGAGGAGACGGTCTTCCGTCCCGAGCTCCGGCAGGCGTGAGGCCGCTGTGAGCAGCGCCGTCGCGAAGCCCGCACGGCCCGGAGCCGCCGCCCGGGGCGATGCCGTGGTCGAGGCGCGCGGCATCGGCATGACCTACGAGGGCGGCGTCGAGGCGCTCCAGGGCGTCGACGTCGGGTTTCCCCGCGGCCGCCTGACCACGCTGCTCGGCCCCTCGGGCTGCGGCAAGACCACGCTGCTCAAGATCATCGCGGGCCTGCTCGAGCCCACGAGCGGCGAGATCCTGATCGACGGCCGGCCGGTGCGCGGGCCCGGTCCGGAGCGGGCGTTCGTGTTCCAGGATTTCGCGCTCATGCCCTGGGCCACGGTGCTCAGGAACGTCGCCTTCGGGCTGGAGCTGCGCGGCGTTCCCAGGAAGGAGCGGGAGGAGATCGCCAGGCGCTGCATCGACGAGGTGCGCCTGTCCGGCTTCGAGCACAGCTACCCGCACCAGCTCTCGGGCGGCATGCGCCAGCGGGTCGGGCTCGCGCGCGCGCTCGCGGTCAACGCCGACATCCTGCTCATGGACGAGCCGTTCGCCTCGGTCGACGAGCAGACCCGGCGCAAGTTCCAGGAGGACCTCCTGGCCCTGCTCGAGATCGAGCGGAAGCCCGTCATCTTCGTCACCCACAGCATCGTGGAGGCGGTCTACGTCTCGGATCAGATCGTGCTCCTGAGCCGGCGTCCGGGCCGGGTCTCGAAGATCGTCCGCCCGGCGCTCGAGCGCCGCGGCGACTTCGAGAAGATCCGGCGCGAGCAGGCCTATCTCGACTGCGTCGAGGAGATCTGGGACGTGCTCAAGCGCTATCTCGAGGACTGAAGGAGCGGGCCGATGATCATCCTGGGCTGGCGCGTGCCGATGATGGCGTCCCTCCTGGCCTGGTTCGCGCTCTGGGAGTTGATCGGCCAGCTCGACCTGATCTTTTTGATCCCGCCACTCACGGCCGTGATCGCCGCCGGGATCACCATGCTGCCGACCGAGAGCTTTCACCGGGCGGTCTCGATCACCCTGCACGCGTTCGCGATCGGCATGGCGTTCTCGCTCCTGATCGGCATCGGCCTCGGCGTGCTCATGGGCCGGATCCGGGCGGTGGGTGACGTGCTCGGGATGTGGGTCAACATCTTCGAGAGCTCGCCGCTCACCGCCGTCATCCCGGTGCTCATGGCGGTGCTGGGCTTCGGCCAGACCACGGTGATCGTGACCGTGTTCCTGTTCTCGGTCTGGGTGATCGCGCTCGACACCCAGGTCGGCGTGCGCCAGGTCAACCCGTCGCTGGTCGAGATGGCGCGCTCGTTCGGCGCCGGGCGCGTCCAGCTCTACGGCAAGATCCTGGTGTTCGCGGCGCTGCCCGAGATCCTGGCCGGGGTGCGCCTGGGCCTGATCCGCGGCGTCAAGGGCGTGGTCATCGGCCAGCTGCTGATCGCGATCATCGGCGTGGGCGAGCTGTTCGAGCTGTACTCGCGCAGCTTCCTGATGGGCCATTTCTGGGCGCTCATCATCCTGGTGTTCGCTTTTGCCTTCCTGCTCTCCGAGCTGGTCGGCCTGCTCGAGCGCAGGGTCGAGTACTACGCCGGCAGCCGGTGATTTCGAGGTGGTCCCGACACCGTGGGGGTGTCGTGCGCGACCACGGTAGCCATATGTACACAGAGCCGTTCGCCTTGCCGCCGGGGAAGCGAGCCACGACGAGCAACCATCATGCCCGCCTGATCGCACGCACGCGTCCGTCGACCGGAATCTTGCGCGCCGCGCGCTATATCCTCCGTGCAGGGCGCCGGATGAGAGGAGCTGGGACGTGTCGGTGACCAAGCAGATCGCGATCGCCGGCATCCTGCTGCTCGCGTTCGGCGCCGGCGCCCTGCTCTACGATTGGTGGAGCCAGCCGGAGACCGGCGCCGAGGCCGCCGTGCACGCCGGGCCCGACCCCCTGCCGGTCCGGGTCGTGACCGCCGAGGCCGGGACGGTGCAGGAGCGGATCGAGGCGGTGGGTACGACGCTCGCGCGGCAGGCGGTCGACATGGTCTCGCTGGCCTCGGGCCGGGTGGTCGAGATCGCGTTTCGCCCAGGCG
>CAZXYL010000729.1:0-4198 GCA_964644915.1 uncultured Geminicoccaceae bacterium | reverse complement strand
GGCAGCGTGTTCACGAGCTCGGCCACGCAGCACGGCGGGCAGGAGAGCACGATCCTGTCGACCCACATCACGCTCCTGCACCAGGGCATGGTGATCGTGGGCCTGCCGTATACCTGCAGCACGCAGAACACGCTGGACGAGATCACCGGTGGCTCACCCTATGGCGCGTCGACCATCGCCGGCGGCGACGGCTCGCGCCAGCCCTCGGAGCTGGAGCTCGGGATGGCCCGCTACCAGGGCCAGCACGTCGCCCGCATCGCCGCGAAGCTCGCGGCCTGAGCTTTCCGCCAGGAGAAGGAGGATCGACATGGGTCGGCTGGTCAACGGCGTCTGGCACGACGACTGGTACGATACGAAGTCGACCGGTGGCCGCTTCGTGCGCTGGGATTCGAGCTTCCGCAACTGGATCACCCCGGACGGCAGCCCGGGACCGACGGGCGAGGGCGGCTTTGCGGCCGAGGCCGGGCGCTATCACCTCTACGTCTCGCTCGCCTGCCCCTGGGCGCACCGCACCCTGATCTTCAGGAAGCTCAAGGGGCTGGAGCGCCTGATCGACGTCTCGGTCGTCCACTGGCACATGGGCGAGCACGGCTGGGAGTTCCGCCAAGGGCCCGGCGCCACCGGCGACCGGCTCTACGGCTCCCGCTACCTGCACGAGATCTACACCCGGGCGAAGCCCGACTACAGCGGCCGGGTCACCGTCCCGGTGCTCTGGGACAAGCAGCGCCAGACGATCGTCAACCACGAGTCGGCCGAGATCATCCGCATGTTCAACTCCGCCTTCGACGAGGTCGGTGCGGAAGGGCCCGACTTCTACCCGCAGGCGCTGCGCGCCGAGATCGACAAGGTCAACGAGACCGTCTATCAGAACGTGAACAACGGGGTGTACAAGGCGGGGTTCGCGACCACGCAGGAAGCCTACGAAGAAGCCGTGACGGCCCTGTTCGCGACGCTGGACGATCTGGAGGAGCGACTTGGCCGCCAACGGTACCTGGCCGGTGATCGGATCACTGAAGCCGATTGGCGGCTCTTCACCACACTGGCACGATTCGACCCAGTCTACGTCGGGCACTTCAAGTGCAATATCAGGCGATTGAGCGACTATCCCAATCTCTGGGCCTACGCCCGCGAGCTGTACCAGATCCCGCAGGTGGCGGAGACGGTGAGCTTCGAGCACATCAAGCGCCATTATTATGGCAGCCACAGGACGGTGAACCCGAGCGGGATCGTGCCGGTGGGGCCGGCGCTCGACTGGGATCTGCCGCACGGCAGGGGCTGAGCCGCTTGGCCCGGGCGCTCGTTAACCTTAACGAAAGGTTTCGCGTGCAGCCTCGCTCATCTCTGTTCGGGGTGATCGACATGCCGCGTCTTTTCTGGCTCGCGCTGCTGCTGGGCTACCTCGCAGGCGCCGCGGGCGCGGTCCTGTTCCTGCCCGGGCCCCTGGTCGAGCCGCTCTATGCCGGGATCGCCGTCGCGACCCTGGCCATGGGCGGCGCCGTGTTCACGCTCGTGCTCGCGACCCGGGGGGGCGCAAGCCCCGCCGCCTTCGGCGAGGTGGCCGGGGCGGCGACGGCGCTCGTGGATGGATCGCGCGCGCCGGCTGGGGAAGAGGGGGTCGAAGACGAGGCTTGGCCAGAAGGCGCTCAGGCCCCGACGCGGCTGATCGCCATCGCTGCCGATGACCGGATTTCGGCCGCGGAGCTGCGCGAGATCCTCTACCACCGCGGGGTCGACGCCTTTGTGCGGCCGGTGGTCGGCCTGCCCCGGCCGGAGACCCAGTCGTATCATGCCGTGGCACGCCTGCGTACCGGCCGGGGCGAGCACCTGGAGCCGGCCCGGTATCGGGCCACGGCGGCGCGTTGCGGCCTGCTCGGGCTGATCGACCGGCTGCTGGTCGCGGGCTGCGCGCAGGCGCTCCGCGCAGCGCAGGATGCCGGCCACGACCAGCGCATCTTCTGCCCGATCTCGCCGGACAGCCTGAACGATGCCGGGTTCGTGGCAGAGATCGGCGGTCTGCTGCGCGAGGAGCCGGAGGTGGCGCGCCGGCTGATCATCGAGCTCGAGCAGATCCGCCTCCACCGGCCGGCGCGCGAGACGCTGGCCGCGCTGGTCGGGCAGGGCCTGCAGCTGTGCCTGCGGCGCCTGAGCCTGGACGGGCTCGACCTCGCGACGCTGGCCGAGTACGGGTTCGCCTTCGTGCGCATCGAGACGCCACCGCCCACGATCTCGGCTGGACGCGACGAGATCGACCCGCGCCTGCTCACGGTACGTCACCTGCTGGACCAGGCCGGGATCACGCTGGTGCCGGATCGGATCGGCGCGCCGCGGCGGCCGCTCGCGAGCGCGGATCGGCCCTGGAGTCTCGCCGAGGACGAGCTGCGCAGCGCTAGCGTGGCGTGAGCGCCCGTGGGCTCACAAGCCGGCGCTCTGAACCCGCTGAGGCCGCGCATCCGGTCCGGCGCGAATCCCGGGCACAGCCCTTGAGCTCCGCCCCCATCCCGCTGATCCGTGGCCTGCGCGAGGTCGTGGCCCGCTACGACGGCCTGATCGCCGACCTCTGGGGCGTCATTCATGGCGGGGTCGAGCCCTATCCGGGCGTTCTGGACACGCTGGAGCGCCTGCACGCGGCGGGCAAGCCCGTGGCCCTGCTCTCCAACGCGCCGCGGCGGGCCGCAAGTGCGGCCGAGCGCCTGACCGCCATGGGAGTGCCCGATACCGCCTACACCCGTCTGATCACCTCGGGCGAGGTGGCGCATCTGGCGCTGGCGGCTCGGTCCGACCCCGAGCATGCCTCGCTCGGCCGGGCCTTCCTGTTCGTCGGCCCGTCCTGGGACACGAGCCTGATCGAAGGCCTCCACTACGCCGCCGTCGATGACGTGGATCGGGCGGATTTCCTGCTCGTCGTGGGGTTCTACGACGAAGCGGACCCGCTGGAGCGCTATGATGCGCTCTTCGAGCGGGCGCGGGCGCGCGATCTGTCGTTCATCTGCGTCAACCCCGACCTCGTGGTGCATCGGCAGAGCGGCGTCACCAGCCCCTGCGCCGGGATGCTGGCCGAGCACTACCGGGACGCACATGGCGGCCGCGTCATCTGGCACGGCAAGCCGGACCCGAGGGTGTTCCACGCCGCCGCAGAGGCGCTGGGCCTCGCCAGGGATGCGCGCATCCTGGTCATCGGCGACAGCCTGACCACCGACATCAAGGGCGCGCGGGCGGCGGGTTACGACAGCCTGTTCGTGACGCGAGGCATCTTCGCGGCCGACCTCGGCATCGCCCCGGGCGCCGAGCCGGACCCGGCCGCCGTCGCCGAACTCTGCGCCCGCTACGGCGAGCGGCCGGTCGCGGCGATCGCCACCCTGCGCTGGTAAAGCCGGCCCGGCTGCATAAGATACGGCTCGAGCGCCGATGCCGTGGTGCAGCAGCGAAGGTGGGTGATGGCGATAGATCGCGAGCTTCTGCGCGCGAGCAAGGCTTGGCCGGTGGTTGAGGCGACACGGCTCCTCGAGCGGGTCGAGGGCAAGCCGCCGGCCAAGGGCTACGTCCTGTTCGAAACCGGCTACGGCCCCTCGGGCCTGCCGCACATCGGCACCTTCGCCGAGGTGTTCCGCACCTCGCTGGTCCGCCAGGCCTTCCAGCACCTCTCGGATCTGCCAACCCGGCTGTTCGCGTTCTCCGACGACATGGACGGCCTGCGCGGCATCCCCGACAACATCCCGAACCCGGAGCTGGTCCGGCAGCACCTCCACAAGCCGCTGACATCGATCCCGGATCCTTTCGGCACTGCCGAGAGTTACGGCGCCAACATGAACCAGCGCCTGAGATCGTTCCTGGACGGCTTCGGCTTCGAGTACGAGTTCGTCTCGGCGACCGAGTGCTACCGCTCCGGGCGCTTCAACGGGGCCCTGCGGCGCGTGCTCGAGCACCACGACGACATTCGGGCCATCGTCCTGCCGACGCTCGGGCCCGAGCGGCAGGAGACCTACCGCCCGATCCTGCCGGTCTGCCCGCGCACCGGGCGCGTCCTGCAGGTGGCGATCCTGAAGACCGATCCGCAGGCGGGCACGGTGGTCTACCGCGACGAGGACGGGCGCATGGTCGAGCAGTCGGTCATGGACGGACAGGCCAAGCTGCAGTGGCGCCCGGACTGGGCGATGCGCTGGGCGGCGCTCGGCGTCGACTACGAGATGTACGGCAAGGA
>CAZXYL010000728.1:0-1734 GCA_964644915.1 uncultured Geminicoccaceae bacterium | reverse complement strand
TCGATCAGACCGTCGGCGTCGCACCCGGCAGCTTCGGCGCGCAGCGTCTCGGGATCGAAACAGTGGCGTCCTTCCTTGATCCGCCAGCCGTAGTTGCCGCCCTTCTCGATCAGGTTGATCTCCTCCCAGCTGCCCTGGCCGACATCGCCGCAGAAGAGCCTGCCGTCGCCGGCGGCATCGAAGGTGCAGCGGAACGGATTGCGCAGGCCGAGCGCCCAGATCTCGGGCCGGTAGTGCACGTCGTCCACGAAGGGGTTGTCCGGCGGAATGCGATAGGGATAGCCGCTGACGTCCAGGCGGAGGATCTTTCCGAGCAGCCGGTCGGTGGCCTGGCCGTTGCCCTCGGGCGCGTGGCCGTAGCCCTTGTCGCCGGCCTCGCCGCCATCGCCAAGCGCGACGTAGAGATGGCCGTCCGGCCCGAACGCCAGCGCACCGCCATTGTGGTCGAACTGCGGCTGATCGATCTCGAGCACGATCCGCTCGGAGGCCGGATCGGCGCGGTTCGGATCGTCCCACGACACCCTGAATTCCGAGACGCGCGCGGTGTGATCCCACTCCGGGTCCGGCGCGCCAGGTCGGAGCGGCGCGCTGTAGTAAACGTAGAAGCGGCCGTTGGCGGCGAAGTCCGGATGGAAGGCGAGACCGAGAAAGCCGCGCTCGTCGAAGTTCGGCTGCAGTTCGACCAGCCGGTCCGCGATATCGAGGAACGGCTCCTCGAGCAGCTCGCCCTCTGCCGTGAGGATCCGGATCCGTCCCGGCTGCTCGGCGATGAAGCGCCGATCGTCGCCCGCCGGCGAGGTCAGGGCCACGGGCTGGGTCAGCCCGTCGGCGACGAGCTCGAGCGCGACCACGACCGCGGCTGCTGGACTCGCCGCCAGCGCCGCTGCGCCTGCAACGAGAACGGCGAGCACGCCGCCGGCGCACCGCGCCGGATCTGAATGCGATAGCATGGAACGGGCGAGGCCTGGCGGAAGCTCAGTTCGAGAAGACGTTGCTCTTCATGTAGGCAGTGATCGCCATGCGCTCCTCGTCGGAGAAGATGTGCTCCCACGCGGGCATGCGACCGAAGCCGTAGGTGGTCTTGAGATAGATCTCGTCGGGCGTCATCCGTGCCGGGTTCAGTCGCGGCGCCTTGCCGGGATAGGCGTTGCGGCCATGGCACATCGAGCACTGCTGCCGGAACAGCCCATGCCCGTGCTCGATGTTGGCCGGATCTTGCAGGTAGTCTTCGGTGAACTCCGGGTCCTGGGCCGCAGCCGGAAGGATCACGCCGGCGACAACCAGCGTAGCTAAACCACATAGGAACACGACGACGAGCGGCCGGGACAAAGATCGCCTCCCCAGTTGTCGGCAGCTTCGGATTTAGGCTGGAGCGGGCTCCCGGCAAGACCTGAGCCGCAGCCCCGAGCCCCGGGGGCCGGGCGGGGACCTCCTCCCCGCGAGGAGGAGGAGGTCCGAAGCCGGGTCGCCGGCAGGCGCGGCTGAGGGTCAGCCGCCCGCCGGAGCGATCCGGTAGATCGTATCCAGGCCGCCCACCGGGCCCGTGGTCACCGAGGTCAGGACGTAGATCTCGCCGTCGTTGTCCTGGCCGAAGGCGAGAATGTAGGGCAGCGGGTCGTCCAGGTTGGTGACCTCGACGTCCTCCATCGTCCACTCGCCGTTGTCGCCCTCGGTCGCGACGAACAGCTGCCCGTCACGGACGGCGAAGCTCTTGCTCCAGTCGCCGAAGAAGTA
>CAZXYL010000727.1:0-2739 GCA_964644915.1 uncultured Geminicoccaceae bacterium | reverse complement strand
CGTCGGCCGGCTGGACGATGTCGCCTACGACGGCATGCAGCTGATCTCCGACATCATGGAGATCTTCCGCAACTACCGGCATCTGTATTCGACCGAGGTCCTGGTCGCCTCGGTGCGCCATCCGGTGCACGTGGTCGAAGCCGCCAGGATCGGCGCCGACGTCGTGACCATGCCGCCCAAAATCCTGCACCAGCTGGTGCAGCACCCGCTCACCGACAAAGGCCTCGCCGCCTTCCTGAAGGACTGGGAGGCCACCGGGCAGCGCATCCTCGGTTGAGCGCCCGCGGCGACGGGGGCCGTTGGCCCGGGTGCCGATCACATGAGCGCGATCTCGGCCGGCGCGTTCAGACTTGCGCCATGAGCTTCGGCTATACGGTTGGGCGAGCCGGGCTGCGCAGCGAAGGGGAGCGCGCATGAGGCCGGGAGCACAGCTGGCGATCGCGGCCTTGATGACCGGCTGCATCGCGGCGCCGGGCGCGCAGGCGCAACCCCCTGCGCCTGCCCTTCCTCGGGCCCAGGACCTCGATCAGCTGCTGGAGCGGTTCCATGGCAGCGTGCCCGGGCCGGAAGGCAGCGTCAGCCTGGAGGCCCGGGTCGAGAGCGGCGCGGGCGGGCGGCGCGAGGTCGTGATCATGCTCGAGCCGGAGGGCGAGGCGAAGCTGATCGCGGATCCCGGGATCACGGTCGAGCCGGTTCTGCGGTCAGGCATCGAATGGGCCGTGCCGCTGCCGCACCGCCACGTCGATTCGACGATCGAGTACTTCGCCGCACCGGCCGCGGTTCGCCTGCCGTTCACCGCGGCCGACGGACTGCCGGTCGAGCTCCGGGTCGAGTACGCCTGGTGCCTGGTCGATTACCAATGCTTCTTCGGCGAAGAGACCCTGCACGTGGTCAACCGGGTCGAGTAGCCGGCCTGCGCGCGGGCGGCAGGCAATCTCGCAGCAGCGGCTTCGCCTCTCGTGGTGGCCAATGCTACCACGGCCCATAGAAATTGACAGGATATCGCCCGAGGATCTTCAATCGGGACGCCTTTCTTTTGGATGATCCAGACCGATTGGGAGCATAGCCGTGCCGCAGACCGCTCAGATCACATGCATAAACAAAGATGATCAATCCAATGTCTACGAGCGGATCACGCATATCGGCGGCTATGTGACCAGCCACTGGAGAATCACTCGGGACGATGCCATCAGGTTCATCGAGAATAATGAATGGCGGTTTTATGTGACGATCGACAGCAGGACGACATGGATCATGGTCGCGACGAGCCCCGACGGTAAAAAGTACATCAAGACGGAAGCGGATCCCGACCAGCCGGACAGCCTTTTGAGCCTGCCGGAGTGCCCGTAGCCAAAGGGCCGGATGTCCCGCCTCGCCCGATGGCTGGTCCTGGCCGCCACCTCTGGAGCCACGCCAGGGCCGCCGTGGCTCTCGAGGGCCGGCACGGCGGACCTCCGGGGCATCGATCACTCCAGGGCACCGGGCTCGTCGGGGGCAGCGGGGATCGTCAGCGCACCGAGGGAAACGTCAGCGCTCTTTAACCGCGCGTTAACCATCGCGCACTATCGTGCGGCGTATGGTCTGGTGGGAATCCGTCCCCGCGCGAAAACGGGCCGGGCCGGCGCCTGAGCGGCGCCGACGGATACCGGCCAAGCGCAAGCAGAGATCTTCCGGCTGTTGCGGGGCGAGAATCTGGAGCTGGCACCGCGGGAGCTGGGAGACGGCGGCGACGCTTACTGCTTGACGCGACGACAACGCGGAGCCATCCATGCCGCCCCTCGAGCCACTGCGCGCTTTCCGGCGCCGATCATGCCGCTCCAGCGTGTCATGTTCCGAGTGCGCGCTTCACGCCGTCCGCGCTTCGCCAGCTGCCCGACCTACCCCGGGCCTGGGGGCAGGGCCAGCAGGTCGAGGTGGCCGGCCGTGACGCGCAGGCGAGCCGAGTCCAGCTGCCTGCGCCGCGCCTCGGCCCAGGCCGCGAGGACGGCGTCGTCCTCGATCTCCCGCGCGGCGGCGACCACGCCTTCGAACAAGGCCTGAAGAAGCTCCCGATCGCGGCCATCGAGCCGCCAGTCGCTGCGCGAGAGCTTGACCTGCCAGCCCTGCGCATCCAGGCGCTCCGCAAGCCAGGCGGCAGCATCGGGGCCGAGGGCCGGGCCGAAACCCTTGTCGGTGCGCTGGTGTGCATGGAAGCGGCGGCGCACCAGCTCGTCCCCCGGCAGCGGCGGGTCCCACTCCAGCCGCCCGTCATAGCTGAGCGCGAAGAGCACGGGCACCTCGGCCGCGGTGATCCGATGCCCGAGCGCCTCGAGCCACGGTGCCGACGCGAGGTCCAGCAGCGCCGAGGCGGTCAGGCCATCGACGCCGTCGAGGCTGAAGGCGCGTCGGATGTCTTTCAGATTGCGCCGGGTCAGGGCGACTTCGACGCTCGCCCGCGTCCCGCTCAGGTGCAGCCGGCGGCCTGGAGCGCCGTGGACGAGCCCGCGGCTGTCGGCCCAGCGGGTGATCGCGACCGCGGCCGCGTCCAGCAGCTGCGGGTCGTTGTCCAGGCACAGCCAGACCTGATGCGGACCGAGACGAGGCGAGAGGTAGCGCAGGTTGGAGCCGGTGCCGCAGCCGAGGTCGATCAGCCGCGGCGTGGGGCCGACCGCGGCGGCGAACTTGGCGGCGAGGACCCCGCTGCGATCGACGTGGTCGTATCGCTCGCGCAGCGCCAGCCAATCGGGATCAAACGTGCTC
>CAZXYL010000726.1:0-2089 GCA_964644915.1 uncultured Geminicoccaceae bacterium | reverse complement strand
CCGAGCGAGGAGATGGCGAAGAGGTAGAGCACGCCGACGTTGATGTCGGCGAGCACCGCCCCGAAGCTGAACGGGATCACGGCCCAGCCGAGCAGCGCCAGCGAGAAGGTGACCATGGGCGCGAGCAGGAACACCACCCGGTTCGCGCTCGACGGGATCACGGTCTCCTTGAACAGCAGCTTGAGGGCGTCCGCGATCGGCTGCAGCAGGCCGAAGGGCCCGACCACCATCGGCCCCTGGCGCAGCTGCATGGCGCCGATGACCTTGCGCTCGGCGTAGGTCAGATAGGCGACCGCCAGGATCAGGATGAGCACGAGCCCGACGATCAGGATCGCGATCCAGAGCAGCGGCCAGAGATAGTCGGTCCAGAACTCAACCATGAGTGCCGGTCGCCTGCTCGGGGGGGCTGTGGAGCGCGCTGCACTCGGCCATGACCTTGGAAGCCCGGCTGATCGGATCGGTGCGGTAGAAGTCGGTGATCGGCGAGACGAAGGGCGCCGGCTCGAGCGCGCCGGGCCGCCCGAACGCCTCCCAAGGCGCCGGGACGATGACGTCGGGATCGGCGATCGGGGGTGCGATCTCCGCCATCCGCGCCCGCACCTCCGCCAGGGTGTTGATCGGCACGGTGCGGTCGAGCGCTTCCGAGAGCGCGCGCAGGATCTTCCAGTCCTCCTTGGCCTCGCCCGGCGGGAACACCGCGAGCTTGCCGCGTTGCGGCCGCCCCTCGGTGTTGACGTAGGTGGCGTTCTTCTCGGTATAGGCGGCCCCCGGCAGGATCACGTCCGCCCGCGCCGCGCTGCGGTCGCCATGGTGGCCCTGGTAGATGACGAAGGCGTCGCCGAACCATGCGGGGTCGATCTCGTCGGCGCCGAGCAGATAGACGACGTCGATCTCGCCGCGCGAGGCGCCTTCGAGGATGCCGGCCACGTCCCTGCCGCCCTCGCCCGGGACCAGGCCGAGCTCGAGCCCACCCACGCGCGCCGCCGCGGTGTGCAGGACGTTGAAGCCGATCCAGTCGTCCTGGATCATGCCGAAGCGCTCCGCGATCTCACGCGCGCTCGCCAGCACGGCCGCACCGTCCGTCCGCGCGAGGGCGCCCTGACCCACGATCAGCATCGGCTGCGCGGCGCTCTCGAGGACCTCGCAGAACTCGTGCCGGCCCTGGGCGAGCTCGGCCAAGCTCTGCGGGCCGGCGCCGAGCTCCTGGACGCGGAAGTTCAGATTTTCCGGAGGGCCGATCCGCCCGACCCTGAAGCCACCCTGACGCCACCGCTTGCGCAGGCGCGTGTTGACGAGCGAGGCCTCGAAGCGCGGGTTGGTGCCGATCAGAAGGCAGGCATCGGCCTGCTCGATGCCGGCGATGGTGGTATTGAACAGATAGCTGCAGCGCGGCGAATCCGGCAGCTTCGCCCCGTCCTGGCGGCAGTCGAGGTGCGGCGAGCCGAGCCGCGCCATCAGGTCCTTGAGCAGGACCATGGCCTCGCAGTCGACCAGATCGCCCACGATGGCCCCGATCCACTCGCCCGGCATGCCGCCGAGCCGCGCGCGGATGGTCTCGAAGGCATCACGCCAGCTCGCCGGCTGCAGCTTGCCGTCCCTGCGCACCCAGGGCTGATCGAGGCGGCGGCGCTTCAGGCCGTCGTAGGAAAAGCGCGACTTGTCCGAGATCCACTCCTCATTGATGTCCTCGTGCAGGCGCGGCAGGATCCGCATCACCTCGGGATTGCGGGAATCGACCCGGATGTTGGAGCCGACCGCGTCCAGGACATCGACCGATTCGGTCTTTCGGAGCTCCCAGCTGCGGGCGCGGAACTCGAACGGCCTGGAGTTGAGGGCGCCGACCGGGCAGAGATCGATGATGTTGCCCGAGAGCTCCGAATAGACCGAGCGCTCGACCCAGGTGCTGATCTCCTCCAGCTCGCCGCGGGAGACCATGCCGAGCTCTTCGGATCCGGCGACCTCGTCCAGGAACCGGATGCAGCGGGTGCAGTGGATGCACCGGGTCATGTGGGTGGAGATCAGGGGCCCGAGCTTCTTGTCCGTGACCGCCCGCTTGTTCTCCTTGAAGCGCGAGTGATCCGGCCCGTAG
>CAZXYL010000725.1:0-1529 GCA_964644915.1 uncultured Geminicoccaceae bacterium | reverse complement strand
ACGCGCTCGCGGGCAATCTCTGCCGCTGCACCGGTTACGGGCCGATCATCGCGGCGGCGACACGGATGCTGGAGCTGTGCCCGGACCGCACGGACCCGTTCAGCACGCGCGAGCAGGAGACGCTGGAGCGCCTGCGTGCGTTGCGGGACGGGGAGACGGTAAGCGTCACCGGCGACGGGCGGCGGTTCTTCGCGCCGGCGACGACGGACGCCCTGGCCGAACTCCTGCTCGAGCACCCGGACGCCTGGATCACCTCGGGCGCCACGGACGTGGGCTTGTGGGTCACGAAGCAGATGCAGGTCCTCGATCCCGTGGTCTGGGTCGGGCGCGTTGCAGAATTGCAGCGCATCACCGAGACCGAGGATGCGATCGAGATCGGCGCCGCCGCCTCGCTCTCGGCAGCGATGCCGGTGATCGCCCGGCACTACCGGGATTTCGGCGAGCTGCTGCGCCGCTTCGGCTCGGTCCAGGTGCGGAATGCAGGGACGGTCGGCGGCAACGTCGCAAACGGCTCGCCGATCGGAGATATGCCGCCCGCGCTGATCGCGGCCGGCGCCACCTTGCACCTGCGCCGCGGCGACGAGCGCCGCAACATGCCGGTCGAGGAGTTCTTCCTCGGCTACGGCAAGCAGGATCGCAGGGCATCCGAGTTCGTCGAGCGGATCACGCTGCCCAAGCCCGCGGCGGGCATGCAGTTCCGGGCCTACAAGATCAGCAAGCGCTTCGATCAGGACATCTCGGCCGTCTGCGGCTGCTTCAACCTGCGGCTCGAGAGCGGGCGGGTGGCGGACGTGCGCATCGCCTATGGCGGCATGGCGGCCATCCCCAAGCGCGCGCGGGAGACCGAAGCGACGCTGCGGGGGGAGCCGTGGACGCGCGCCACCATCGAGGCCGGCATGGCGGCGCTCGCGCGCGACTTCCGCCCGATCACCGATTGGCGCGCGAGCAGCGCCTATCGCATGCAGGTGGCGCAGAACCTGCTGATGAAGCTGTTCATCGAGACCACCGAGGGGGCGGCGACCCGCTTGGTCGGCGCGCGGGAGCCGGCCCTTGCCTGAGCGCATCCGGGGCGGCGTTCATGAGGCCCGCGCGCACGATTCCGCGCACAAGCACGTGACGGGCGAGGCGGTCTACATCGACGACCTGCCCGAGCCCGCGGGCCTCCTGCACGTCTACCTCGGCCTCGGCGAGCGCGCGCACGCGCGCATCCGAAGGCTCGATCTGGATCAGGTGCGCGCAGCACCCGGCGTGCGCCTGGTGGTGACCGCCGAGGATATCCCGGGCGTCAATGACATCAGCCCGACCGGGACCCACGACGATCCGGTGCTCGCCGCGGGCGTGGTCGAGTTCGCGGGCCAGCCGGTCTTCGCCGTCGCGGCCGACACGCGCGCGCAGGCGAGGCGGGCGGCGAAGCTGGCTGTGATCGAGTACGAGGATCTGGAAGCGTACCTCACGATCGAGCAGGCGCGCCCGCATGCGGTCTACGTCAAGCCGCCGCACAGCCTGCACCGGGGCGATCCGAAAGCGGC
>CAZXYL010000724.1:0-7916 GCA_964644915.1 uncultured Geminicoccaceae bacterium | reverse complement strand
AACTGGTTCGATGCCGTGGCCGAGGAGCACCGCGCATGCCGCGAGGCCGCGGCACTGTTCGATGCCACCTCGTTCGCCAAGTTCGTGGTCGAGGGCCAGGATGCCGAGCGCGCGCTGTCCTGGATCTGCGCGGGCGACGTCGCCGTGCCGCCCGGGCGCGTCGTCTATACGCAGATGCTGAACGCGCGCGGCGGCATCGAGTGCGACCTCACGGTCACGCGGCTGGCCGACGATGCGTACTACATCGTCACCGGCACCGGCTTCGCGACGCACGACGCCGACTGGATCCGGCGCCACCTGCCCGAGGACGGCGACGCGCGGCTGCACGACATCACCTCCGCCTTCGCCGTCCTGCCGCTCATGGGGCCGCGCGCCCGCGAGGTGCTGGCGCAGGTCACCTCGGACGACGTCTCGAACGACGCCTTCCCGTTCGGCGCCTGCGGCGAGCTCCGCATCGCCGGCGCTCCCGTCCGGGCGCTCCGGGTGACCTACGTCGGCGAGCTCGGCTGGGAGCTGCACGTCCCGGCCGAGTTCGCGCTCACGGTGTTCGATGCGCTGATCGAGGCCGGCAGGCCGCACGACCTCCGCCTCGCCGGCTACCGCGCGATCGAATCGCTCCGCCTGGAAAAGGGCTATCGCGCCTGGGGCGCCGATATCGGTCCCGACCACACGCCGCTCGAGGCGGGGCTCGCGTTTGCGGTCAAGCTCGCATCCGAGGTCCCCTTCCAGGGGCGGGCGGCGCTCGAGCGCCAGCGCGAGGAAGGTGTGCGAAAGCGCCTCTGCGCCTTCACGGTCGACGATCCGGACGTGGTGCTGCTCGGGCGCGAGACCATCCTGCGCGACGGCCAGGTGGTCGGCTGGCTGACCTCGGGCGGCTTCGGCTACACGCTCGCCAAGCCGATCGGCTACGGCTACGTGCGCCATGCCGACGGCGTCACGCCCGAGTGGCTGCGCGCCGGCCGCTACGAGCTCGAGGTCGCGCGCGAGCACGTCCCCGCCTCCCTCCACCTCCAACCCCTCTACGACCCCAAGATGACCCGCGTCCGGGGCTGAGCGGGATCAGACGCCTGATACCCGGCGCGGAAAACAGTCGGTCGCGGGACTGTCCACAGCAGCAGGTTGAAACCGGACTTCATCGTTGCCTCGCCTTCCCGGCCCGGCTTGGTCCGCCTGATTTTCAGGCCTGACCCCTTCGCAGTTGCCGCACACCGTGACGTACGGCGGATCGATCCCCCGCTTTCGGAGCGCATGAGCGCGCTCGTGAATGCTCCCAGGACGGTGCTGGTCGCGCCAATGGCCAATTCCGCGTCATGGCGGATGGCGTTCTGTGCAGGCCATGCAGCCGTTGGCCATGAACAGCCCCGGCACGATGTGGTGGTCCAGGAACAGGCGCGGGTCGGGCCGCGGCCGGTCGGTGGCGAGCACGATGTCGCCGGCACCGCCGAACTTGAGCAGGAGGTCGCCCTCGCTGCGGATGCCGGCGACGAAGGCGGACGCGACGTGGTCAGCGCAGCCCGCGACCACGGGCGTGCCGGCCCATCGACGCGATCTCCTCGGCGAGGTTGTCCCAGTCCAGCCCGTGCGTGGTCCGCACGCGCAGGATCTCCGCCTGTTGCTGCGTCCAGGCGAAGAAATCCTCCTCGTAGCCCGTGCGCGCCGTCGCGTCCGCGCGCGGCTTGGCCCTGGCCATCGTTCCCGCTCCCGCGCTCAAGGGCCCCAATCTAGGCAGCCGGCCTTTGGATGTCAGCTATCGGCGCGCCTCGGGGTCGAGGGTGAACAGCTCCTGCGGGCGGGCGACCCCGCGCAGCGCGTAGCGGCCGAGCGAGACCAGGCGCGAGCGGCATTCGGGCCCGGCGTCGAGGAAGGCGGAGGAGACGATCACGGCCTGCTCGAGCGAGCCGCACAGCGCCTCGATCCGCGCCGCCTCGTTGACCGCCGGGCCGACCACGGTGAAATCGAGGCGATCGAGGCTGCCGATGTTGCCGTAGAGCACGTCGCCCACATGGAGGGCGAGGCCGAATTCGGTCGTGGGCAGGCCGGCCTCGGCGCGGCGCCGGTTGATCCCGGCCGCGGCGGCCTGGGCGTGCTCCGCGGCATCGAGCACGCGCAGGCAGGCGGCGCCGTCGTCGCCCAGCTCGAAAATGGCGAGCAGGCCATCGCCCATGAACTTGAGCACCTGGCCGCCGTGGGCGTGGATCGCGCTCGCGAGGCAATCGGCGTAGTCGTTGAGCAGCGGGACGAGCTGGTCGCGCGCCGCGGTATCGGCGATCCGGGTGAAGCCGCGCAGATCGGAGAACCAGATGATCGCACGGATGGTCCGGGTCACGCCGCGCTCGATGTCGCCCCGCAGCACGCGGCGGCCGGCGTCGCGCCCGAGATAGGTCTCCATCAGCGTGCGCGCGATCCAGGCGGCCGACGACGCTTTGACGACCAGCGCCGCGACCGGCAGCACCGCCTCCAGCAGCGCGATCTCCGCGTCCGCGAACCCGTCCGGGCGGTCGGTCGCCCAGGAGCTGTAGACGCTGTCCGCCTGGCCGAAGGGCTCGGGGTCGGCGAAGGCGATCCGCGCCGCCAGATAGTCGGTCAGCCCCTCGCGGCGCAGGCGGTCGAGGACCGGGAACTCGCCATCCTCGTAGTCGAACGCGAGCCGCCGGCGCAGGAAGAGGGCGCCCGAGCGCTCCAGGGCGTAGAACGGGCTCGCCAGCCAGTCCGCCTCGGTGCCGTCGAAGCGCGTGTACTCGTTCTGCCTGATCTCGCCGGTGCGGCGCACCCAGGTCGTGACTCGGCCCTCGACCACCGGGTGCAGGGTGTCGAAACCCATGATCGCGCGCTGCAGCGGCATGCCCGTCTCGAGCAGGCGCTCGCACAGGCCGCGCAGCAGCCGCTCCTCGCCCGCGCCGGCGAGGCCCTCCGCGATCAGCCAGCGCTGCAGGAGGGCGATGGGTTCTGCGAGGGCGTCGGACATCGTCGGGTCGGTCCAGGGCCGGCACAGGGGCGCGCGGAGCCTACCTGGTCATGCCGCATAGCCTCGCCCGGCCGGTTCTGCAATCGTTCCCATTGACGCGCTGGCATGACGGGCTCACAGTCAGGCCATAAAAACAAGCCGGGGAGGCGGCCGCGGCGCCATGGAGCGGCAGGTCATCCAGCGTCGCAAGCTGCACGCGGAAGTGGCGGCGCGCATCGAGGAGCAGATCCACGCTGGCCGCTGGGGCGAGGGCGACCAGCTGCCGTCGGAGCGCGACCTGATGGAGCGCTTCGGCGTGGGGCGGCCGGCGGTGCGTGAGGCGCTGCTCTCGCTCGAGAAGATGGGCCTGATCGCGATCCGGAGCGGCGAGCGGGCGCGGGTCACCGCACCCCGGCCCGAGTTCCTGCTCGGCCAGCTGTCGGGCGCCGCCCGCTGGCTGCTCGCGATGCCCGGCGGCGTGCGGCATTTCCAGGAGGCGCGCCTTCTGTTCGAGACGGCGCTGGCGCGGCACGCGGCGGAGCGGGCCAGTGCCGCCGATCTGACGGCGCTCGAGGCGGCGCTCGAGAACAACCGCGCGGCGCTGGGCGATCTGGCCGAATTCGAGCGCACCGACGTCGCCTTTCACTTCGAGATCGCGGCCTTGCCGGGCAACCCGATCTTCACGGCGATGCATCAGGCCTCGGTCGAGTGGCTGACCGAGCAGCGCGCGATCTCGCTGCAGGTCCCGGGCGCCGATCGAAGGGCGTTCGAGTGCCACCGGCGCATCTTCGACGCGATCCGGGCGCGCGACGCCGACCGCGCCGAGCGGGAGATGCGGGACCATCTCGGGCAGGTTGCGGAACTCTACTGGCAAGTGGCGGGGGGCGATGGACGGCTTCGTGATTCTGGTTGAGTTCCGGCTCGAGCCGGGGACGCAGCGCCGCTTCATCGAGGTCGTCACGCCGAACGCACAGGCATCGGTGCGCGACGAGCCGGGCTGCCGCCGCTTCGACATCCTGCTGCCAAAGGAGCAGAGCGACTGCGTCTGGCTGTACGAGATCTATGACGACGAGGACGCGTTCGCGGCGCACCTCGCCACGCCGCACTTCGCCAAGTTCAAAGATGCGAGCGATCCGATGGTCGCCCGGCAGACCGTGATCCGATGCGGTCTGACCGAGAACGCGAAAACGTGAATCGATTCACAAGGGAGAGAACGAGATCATGACCGCACCAAGGCCGCCGATGCCGGCGCCGAGCCTCAAGGAGATGGCGAAGACGCGCGAGCTCAAGGTCGGTCACTTCATCGTCGAGTTCGCCACCCCCGGCATCGGGCAGATCCTGAGCGCCGCGGGCTGCGACTTCGTGCTGTTCGACACCGAGCACTCGGGCTTCGGCTACGAGACGATCAAGAGCGCGCTCCGCTACATGCAGGCGGCCGACCTGCCGACGATCGTGCGCGTGCCCTCGAAGGAGTATCATCATATCGCGCGCGCGGCCGACATGGGGGCCGAGGGCATCATGCTGCCGATGGTGAACGACGCGAAGGAGGCGAGGCAGATCCTCGACTGCATGAAGTACGTGCCGGAGGGGCGCCGGGGCGTGGCGCTCGCGGTCGCGCACGACCGGTACGTGCCGCCGACCTCCGTCCTCGACCGCCTCGCCGAGGCCAACGCGCGCACGACGCTGTTCGCGCAGATCGAGACCCGCGAAGGCGTGCAGAACGCCGACGCGATCGCCGCGACCGAAGGCGTCGACTGCCTCTGGGTCGGGCACTTCGACCTCTCCGCCTCGCTCGGCATCCCCGGCCAGTTCGAGCACAAGGACTTCAAGGACGCGATCGAGGCCGTGATCCAGGCCTGCCGCAAGCACGACAAGGCGGCGGGCCGGCTCGTGCCCACGGTCGAGCAGGGGATCGACTTCTACAAGCAGGGCTTCGACTTCATCTGCTACTCGGGCGACGTCTGGGCGCTCTATGGCGCGGTCAAGGCCGGCGTGGATCAGATCCGCCAAGGCGTGAAGGGCTGAGCGGGAGAGCAGCATGGCCAAGTTTCGCGTCGCGGTGAGCGGCGATTTCACCAAGCCGGACGGCAGCCCGGCCTTTCCCGACTTCGACCTGTCGCCGCTCGATCGGGAGCCGAACCTCGAGTGGGCGTTCGTCGGGGGCGAGGGCACGATTGCGGCCTCCGACCTCGAAGGGTTCGATGCCCTGATCCTCCTGATCCCCCGCATCGAGCCCGAGAGCTTCCCCAAGGACGGGCGGCTCGCGGTCATCGCACGCTTCGGCGTCGGCTACGACACGGTGAACGTGAGGGCCTGCACCGAGAATGGCTGTGCGCTGGTGACGACGCCGGACGGCGTCCGGCGGCCCGTGGCGGTCTCGATCCTGACCTTCATGCTGGCGCTCACCGGCAAGCTCAAGGTCAAGGACCGGATCACGCGTCAGGGCCCGGAGGGCTGGGCCCAGCGCAGCCAGCACATGGGCGTGGGCCTGGTCGGGCGGACGCTCGGCCAGCTCGGTATCGGCAACATCGGCGCCGAGGTGTTCCGCCTCGCCAAATCCTTCGAGATGGAGTTCATCGCGCACGATCCGTATGCCGACCCGAAGGTTGCCGAGGAGCTGGGCGTGCGCCTCGTGGGCCTCGAGGAGCTGTTCCGCGAGGCGGACGTGCTCTCCGTGAGCTGCCCGCTCAACGAGGAGACCCGGCACATCGTCAACGCCGAGCGCCTCGCACTGATGAAGCCGACGGCGTATCTGATCAACACCTCGCGCGGGCCGGTGATCGACGAGGCGGCGCTGGTGAAGGTGCTGCAGGAGGGCGGGATCGCGGGCGCCGGGCTCGACGTCTTCGAGGACGAGCCGTACCCCGCGGAGCGTCCGATCAACCGGCTCGACAACGTGTGGCTGACGCCGCACTCCTTGTGCTGGACCGATCAGTGCTTCGCCGGCATCGGGGCGGCCGATATCCGTGCCGTGTTCGACGTCATGCACGGGCGGGTGCCGCGCGGCATCGTCAACCGCGAGATCACGGACCGCCCGGCGTGGCGGGAGAAGCTGGACCGTTACCGAGAGCGCTTCGGCGGGTGAACCGGAGCCGACCTGTGGACAACGCAGGTCCTCATGAGCTCATCCCAATTTGCTGTTCTCCGCCGAGAGCAACCATTAGTATGAGAGCAGCGGAGGAGTCACTGTATCATTCAGGAGCAGTATTCGACAGGAGGGGTGCGCGCTATGGTTGAGCACAGAGCCCGCAGTCCCCGCACGCTTTTAAGTTCTTTCCTGCTCGCGACAGTTCTCGTGTGGCCAGCCGGCCAGCTCAGTGCGCAGGACGGCTCGCAGCGAATCTTCGAGGCGGGCAAGATCGAATGGAACGTCAGCAACTTCGACCGTCCGGCTGAGGACGGCAAGCCTCCGGAAACGCGGGATCTCGATGTGGAAGGCGTCGGGACCGTGCGTTGCACCCGAGAGAACTGGACGATCGAACGGCTTCGGGAGGCCACCCAGGTCACCACCTTCGCACCGGACGACGTCGTCTATCCGGGGGCGCTCCTGCAAGGCGGGCACCTGAAGCAAAACGCCTTTGCCCCCGTGGCCATTCCACGCGCTGGTGCGACGCTGACGGTCAGCGGTATCGAGGTCCCAGATCCGAATGTTACCGTGCCCGTGCTGGATTTTGCCTCGTTCCAAGCCGCTCGGCGCGGACTGTTGCAGGACATCGAGGGGACTGCAGCCGCTTTCAATTATTTCGTTGAGCGGGTTTACGATCACAGTTCCACGAGCGTGTACCTTGGGATTGCCGGTAGTTACGGACCATTCTCTGGCTCTGGCTCCTTCAACTTCAGCGGCGAGGATCACGCGAATTATATTCTGCTGAGCTTCTTTCAGAAGTTCTACACGGTTTCGGTCCCGGAGCCGGATACCCCTGCCTCGGTGTTTCGCGATGGCGAGGATTTTGTCGATTCCAAGAACCAAATCGATCCCGGCAACCCACCTCTCTATGTGAAGAGCGTGACCTACGGTCGACAGATCCTGTTCCTCGCGGAGTCGTCCTATTCTGCCGCGGACGTCCGCGCCTCCCTGCAAGGCGCTTACGAGGGACAAGCAGCCTCGGTCAAAGTCGACTCGGGGCTCACGCACCAGCAGATTCTGTCGAAGACACGGCTCAGCTTGTACGTCCGTGGCGGCGCCGCTGCTGCTGCCGTGCAGCCCGTTCAGGCGAAATCGCCGGACGACATGTACGACAGGGTGCGCGCGGTGATCGCAGATCAGAAATCGGCCGAGTACTCGCGGCAGAACCCGGGTGTTCCCATCGAACTCACCTTGCGCTACTTGGCGGACGATACGCCGGCGGCGATCGGCCTGAGCGCCAATTTCGAGAAGAAGAACTGCGAAGCCCTCGCTGATTTCTCGATGCAGTTCACGAACGTGGACGATGCTGTTTACGTGTTGGTCAATGGCGGCCTCCGGTATCGGTGGGACGCGCCCGCGACGGGGGAGCCGAACCCCTCGGAGCGCCTCAAGTTGAATCAATACCTGGCAGACGGTGATAACATCGTCATCGTCAGGCTCGGCAACTATGGCTGCTTCGTCAGCTCGCTCAATCTAGAACTCTTCAACGGAGAGCGCACGGTCCACACGAAAGGTTACAGCTCGATCGGCTGGAGCCATTGTGGCTGGCAGGCCGAATGGCACTACCAGCTCAACCGCCAAACCGGTCAATGGCGGTTTCTTCCCGGACCTTCCTGGCCGGACTAGGTGGGAGGTCCGGGTGGGGTCGTTGTCCGGGCTTGACCGGGGCATCCACGCCCGAAGACACTCGGGTCGCCATGACAGGGGATCGCCGGGTCCGCGGGCCTGGCCCAGGAATGTCCGGCAATGACAAACTGAACAGGGGTTAGGTGACGGTACGGTCACAAAAGGGGAGGTTAGAATGAAACGAACTTTAACGACGACGGTGACGGCAGGCCTGCTCGC
>CAZXYL010000723.1:0-2199 GCA_964644915.1 uncultured Geminicoccaceae bacterium | reverse complement strand
TGCCGGTGGTGCGGGTGAAGGCAGCGGGCACGAACAGCACCTCGGCGCCCGCTTTGGCGAGCGCGCGATAGAGCTGGGGAAAGCGCAGATCGTAGCAGACCGACAGGCCGAGGCGCCCGAGCGGTGTGTCGGCCACGACCGCGGTCTCGCCCGGCCTGATTGTGGCGCTCTCGCGATAGGACTCGCCGCCCGCGAGGTCGACGTCGAACAGGTGGATCTTGTCGTAGCGGGCGCGCACCTCGCCCGCCGGATCGATCAGGTAGGACCGGTTGAGAATGCGGCCGTCGCCCGCACGAATCCCGACCGAGCCGATCAGCAGCCAGCGACGATGGCGCCGCGCCTGATCCACGAGGAATGCGAGCCCTTCGTGCTGCGCCTCGGGCTCGGCCGCGACCGCGAGCTTGCCGTTCGTCTGGCCGAAGCAGGCGCAGTACTCGGGCAGGGCCACGAGCTCCGCGTCGCGCTCCGCCGCCTGGCCGATCAGCCGCTCGAGCGTGCCGAGATTGGCCGTGCCGTCGAGCCCGGCGCAATGCTGTACGCATGCGACCGTAAAGCGTTTCTCGCTCATCTCGTCCTCCCGCTCAGGCCCGGAGCGCCGAGAGCGCGCCGACGCCCGCCACGATCATCCCGATCCCGCCCCATTGCGCAAGCGACATGGGCTCCTTCAGCACCGCCCGCGCGAGCAGCACGGTGACCGCGCAGAAGCCAGACGCGATCACCACCGCGATCACGGCGCCCGGGCCGGCATGGCTGGCCGCGAACAGGGCGGCATAGGCGCCGCCGTCGAGCAGGCCCTGCAGGGTCAGAAGCGCCCACCAGGGCCGCGGCAGCGTGGGCCGGGTGCGGCGTGCGGTGAAGAACACCAGGCAGGCCGCGACTCCGATCCAGCGCGCGAGGAACAGGGTCTCGAGCTCGCCCCAGATGCGGGCCGCCGCCTGGCCCGCGGCGACCGTGAAGGCGAAGGCGAGGGAGGAGAGCAGCGCGATCAGGACCGTGGTGCGCAGCTCGGGGGCGAGGCCGCCCTCGAGCGGCGGCGCGCCGCGGGCGACCGCGATCACGCCCGCCAGCACCACCACGGAGGCGAGCCACTGGGGCGCGCTCGGGCTGACGCCGATCGCCGCCGCGAGCAGGAGGTTGAAGGCCGGATAGCTGCCGACGATCGGCGCCACCACCGCGATCGGGCCCCGGACGAGGCCGGCGTAGAGCAGCATGGTCGCGACCATGACGCCGACCCCGGTGACCAGTACCAGCCCGAGACCCTCGGGCCGCCAGGCGAGGTCGAGACCGAGAGCAGGGACCATGACCGAGAGAATGAGCGCGCTGCAGAACAGCATGCCGAGCAGGGCCGAGGTATGCCCCAGCGCCCGCCCGGTGAAACGGGCGATGAAGTCGGCGCAACCCCAGCCGAGCGCGGTCAGAAGACCGCAGGTGATCGCGAGCAAGGCCGCCGTCTAGCCGCGGAGCGCTGCGGCGGCGCCGAGGCCGCCACCGGGTCCGGCTACTCCGCCGCCTGCGCGCCGGCGTTGGCCTCGGCAAGCAGCTTCTCGGCGAGCTCACGCTTTTGCGCCGCGTCCATCTTCTTGGTCTCGTTGGTGATCGCGCGCTCGTTGATCGCCTGGTTCCAGTAGTCGAGGCTCTCGTAGCCCAGGAGCGCGTACTTGCCGACGAACTGGCGCAGCACCTCGTTGCTCGGCCCCATCACCCAGCCGGCCTTGCCGTCGCGCAGGTAGCGCTCGATGCCGAGCGCCGGCTTATAGCCGGTGCCGCCGCAGGCGTGCAGCATCTTGTCGGAGACGTTGGCAACGTTCTTGGCGGCCGCGAACTTCACCTGCCACATCCAGTGCAGGACCTGCGAGCGCGGCAGGTTCGAGGTGTCGTCCTTGTGGATCGACCAGTCGCAGTCCCGGGTGAGGTCGTCCATCGCGCGGGCCATCTGGAAGGTGAAGGCGCGCGAGGTGTTGGTGTCGATGATCGCCTCGCCGACGTAGTCCTGGATGGTCGGGTAGTCGCACACACGCAGGCCGACATCGACGTGGCGCTTCTTCGTGGTGTGCGCCTTGGCGATATCGATCATGCCCATGGCGATGCCGTTCCAGCAGGCCGACGAGTTGAGCAGGAAAAACGGGTCGACCGCCTCGTCGTTGGAGGACGCGCCATCGCCGATCGGGCCGACCAAGCGATCCACCGGGATCTCGACGT
>CAZXYL010000722.1:0-7197 GCA_964644915.1 uncultured Geminicoccaceae bacterium | reverse complement strand
GAGCGCGTTCCAGAACAGATAGCAGCCGCCGTCGTCCCGGCACGCCCGGGCCAGCGCCGCCATCAATGCGCGCCCGATGCCCGTTCCCCGCGCCTCCGGTGTGACGTAAAGGTCCTGGAGATAGAACCCCCTGGCCGCGTTGTCGGTATCGAACGACGGATAGTACAACGCGTACCCGACCACCTCATCAGCCATTTCGGCCACCAGAATCGCAAAGCGCGGCCGTTCGCCGAAGGCCAGATCCTGCACCTCCTCGGTGGTCAGCAGGCTCGGCCGGCTGCTCTCCTCGAGATTGAACTGTCGCAGCAGAGCGACCACCGGCGCCGCATCCGCCGGCGTCGCCGCCCGGACCTTCCAGCCGCTCACTGCACGAAGCGCCCGAGGCGAACCGCGGTCAGCCCGCGCGCCAGGCGCTGCGAGGGCATGATCAGCACGCACTCGTCGTAGGGCGTGCGGATCGGCTGCAGGCCGTCGTAGCCGATGATCGTGCCGGCGTCGGGGATCACCTCGAGGCCCATGAACGGTCCGATGAGGCGGAATGGCGTCTCGCGCACCGTGATCGCGTCGGTCACCTCGATCAGGCGCTGCGGGGCGGGCTCCGGCGCGGGACAGAGCTCGTCGAGCAGGCCCGGATCCACCGTCCCGAGCGCAGCGAGAAACGCGCGACAGGTCGCGATCGCGACGTCCACGCTGGCCTGCGCCCAGTGCTGGCCGCACTCGACCAGCATCGCGGTCCTGGGGCTGACCGGATCCGCGAACGCACCGAAGTCACGCATCCGCGCACCGTTGCAATGCCCGGCGTCGGCGACGATGGTGGCGGGATAGCCCATGTGCTCGGCGAGCCGCCGGCCCTTCTCGGTCGTGCCGCAGAGCAGGAGCGGCGCCGCGGGCAGCTGCATCGAGTGCAGATCCAAGAGCCAGTCGGCGGCCTCGACCAGTGGGCGCAGCTCGCGGGCGCGCTCGAGTTCGCGCGAGCTGCGCGGCCCCTGCAGCGTCGCGACATCCCAAAGCCGGTTCAGATCCTCGTCCAGATAGCGGCTGGCCTTCGGGTTCTGGGGATCGAAGCGCCCGTAGGCGCCGACGTTGACGAACGCGAGCGAGAGCCGCCCCCGGTCGGGGCGGATGCCGCGCTCGAACAGCGCGATGAGCGCGTGCGCGCCCGAGAGCTCGTTGCCATGGGTGATCGCGGTGATCACCACGTGCGGGCCCGCCCGGGCGGCCTCGAACGTGGTCACGTACGGGATGCCCGTGTTGCCCCGCCTGTACGGGCCGATGTCGGGCGCCGTGATCTCGACCGCAGGCTCCCGCATCGTCAGGCGACCATGCGCTGCGCGAGAGCGCGCAGGAAGCTCGCGCAGCGGTCCAGCTGCTCGAGCTCGACGTACTCGTCCGGCCTGTGCGCGACCGCGATCTCGCCCGGGCCGCAGATCACGGCCGGGATGCCGCGCCTCGCGAAATGGCCGGCCTCGGTGCCGAACGAGACCTTCTGCGGCCGCGCCGTCCCGGTGAGCTCGCGACAGACCCGCTCGATCTCCGCCACCTGCTCGCCGCCCAGGCCCGGGTAGCTCATGATCTCCGTCCAGGTGAAGCGCGCATCGGGCGCGATCCGCCGCATCTCGGGCAGGAGCTCGGACTCTGCGAACGCCTGCACGCGCGCAAGCAAGGCCTCCGGGTCCTGATCGGGCAGGGTGCGGAATTCGAACTCGAAGCGGCACCGGTCGGGCAGGATGTTGAGCGCGGTGCCGCCCGCGATCACGCCGGTGCCCGCGGTGGCGTGTGGCGGCTCGAAGCCCTCGGCGAACGGTCCGCGCGCCTTGAACTCCTGGTTCATGCGGCGCACGAAGGTGACGATCTCGGCCGCCATCTCCACGGCATTGACGCCCCGATGATTGAGCGCGGAATGGGCAGCGAGGCCGGTGACCACACAGGCATAGCCGCCCTTGCCCTTGTGGCCGTTGACCGCGCGCATGCCGGAAGGCTCCCCGACCACGCAGCCCCGCGGCCGCTCGGGCAGGGCCTCCGCAAGCCGGTCGAGCAGCCGCGGCACGCCCTTGCAGCCGACCTCCTCGTCATAACTCAGCGCGAGATGGATCGGTTCCGAGAGCCGCAGCTCCAGGAACTCCGGCACCAGCGCGAGCGCTGTGGCGATGAAGCCCTTCATGTCCGCGCTGCCGCGGCCGAAGACGCGCCCGTCGCGCTCGAGCGCCCGGAACGGATCGCTCGACCAGTCCTGCCCGTCGACCGGGACGACGTCGGTATGGCCGGACAGCACGATGCCGGGCCGGTCCTGGGGCCCTATGGTCGCGAGCAGGTTGGCCTTGGCGCCGCTATCGTCGAAGACCAGCTCGGATGCGACCCCCAGCCGGTCCAGGTAGTCGCGCACGAAGTCGATGAGCGCGAGATTGGAGTTCCGGCTGGTGGTATCGTACGCGATCAGCCGGCTCAGCATCTCGCGCGGCTCCATCTCGCCTCCTGCTCTCACATCGGCTCCGGACGTCCTGGTCGCAACCGGGCGCGACTATAGGGGCGCGCGCAGCGCCTGTCATGCGCCGGCGCATGCATCGCCGGGCGACCAGATAGTGGGCGGTAGCGCAGATCACCTCATATTGATTCGCCTTCGGCGTGGGTTTGCCGTGTGGTCGCAGGCGGACCGAGGCTTGGAGCAGGAACCGATGCAGGCACAGCGAGTGGCACGAGGGGGTCCAGGGCCGGCTTTGCTCGCCGCGTTCGCGGCGGGCTGGCTGGCGATCGCTGCGGCGCCGGCCGATCGGGCGGTGGCCCAGCCCGCGCCCGCGGCCGCCCTGGACGCGGTCGTCGAGGTCGGCGCGCGCGTGCCCGCCAACGCCCGGACGGCGTCCACGCTCGGCACCGAGCGGGCGGGCACCGGCGTCGTGATCGACGACAGCGGGCTCGTCCTCACCATCGGCTATCTGATCCTGGAAGCGGGCGAGGTCGAGATCACGCCTGCGAGCGGTGGTGCCGTGCCCGCGACCATCGTCGCGTACGATCACGAGAGCGGCTTCGGGCTGCTCCGCGCCGGCCGGGACCTGGGCGTGCAGCCGATCCCGCTCGGCGATTCCGATGCCGTCCGCCGCCTCGAGCCGTTGCTCGCGGTGAGCCGCGTGGGCGAGCTGAACCCGGCCGGGGTGTACGTGCTCGACCGGCGCGAGTTCGCCGGCTACTGGGAGTACCTGCTCGACAATGCCATCTTCACGGCGCCGCCGCAGCCCGAGTTCGGCGGTGCGGCGCTGCTCGACCGCAGCGGCGCCCTGGTCGGCATCGGTTCGCTGCTGGTGCCGAACGCGGGCTCGCTCGCGCGGCCGATCCCGGGCAACATGTTCGTGCCGGTGAACGATCTGAAGCCGATCCTGAGCGACCTCCTGGCCGACGGCCACCGCAGCGATCCACCCCGGCCCTGGCTCGGCCTCTCGCTCGAGGAGCACCGCGGCCGCGTGTTCGTGACCCGCGTGACCCCGGACGGGCCCGCGGCCGCGGCCGGCATCGAGCCGCACGATATGATCCTGGGCGTCGACGGCGCGCCGGTCGGGGGCCTCGCCGACCTCTACCGCCGGATCTGGGCGCTGGGCGAGGCCGGCATCGAGGTCCCGCTCCACGTCCTGAAGGAGCTCGAGGTGATCGAGGCGCCGGTGCGTTCCATCGATCGTTACCGCTGGCTCCGACTCGATCCCAGCTTTTGAGAGCTGCGATCAGAAAACGCCGCGTGCGTGGCGCCAGAGCAGCCTGAGTGGCGCGGGCGCGGCGCGTTTTCGCGGCGCCGGGGCGAACGGATCGCAGCCTTTTCGCCGCAGTTTCGCGAGGTAGTCGCCGGCGAGCGCGCCCGGCAGCAGCGCCGGCAGCGCGGCGCGCGGCAGCTCGTGCCGCTGCGCCCGGGCGCTCCTCAAGGCACCCTCTGCCCGCGCCGCCAGCTCCGCCACCGCGGCCCCGAGCCCGGGCGTGTGCCGGCCCTCGAAGGTCGCCTCCCGATCGACGCCATGCCGCCACAGCAGCTCGACCGGCACCATCAGGCGGCGCGCTCGGGCATCGTGCGGGATGCTGCGCAAGAGGCTCGCGATGCCCAAGGTCAGGCCGACCTTCCGTCCCGCCTGTGCGCTCGGCTTGTCCTCCACGCCCAGAATCGCCAGAGCCGCGTGCACGATGCCGCCGCTGGTCGCGTCCAGATGCCGCGCGAGGGCGGCGACGTCCGGCACCGGCTCGTCGTCCAGCTCGCGCTCGCGCGCATCGATCGCATCCTCCAGCCGCGGCCGCACACGGCGCAGCGCCGGCCAGGCGCCATGCAGGCCCTCCGCCACCGGATGCGCGGGCGAGCGCTCCTCCGCCACCGCCTCCAGCGCCTCGCGCCACCACTGCAGACGGATCAGCCCCGCCATCGGCTCGCGTACGACGTCACGCACGCGCGCGATCTCGTGATCGAAGGCATAGAGCGCGAACAGCGCCTCCCGCGCGTCCGCCGGGGCGAACAGGGTCGCGACATACCGGTCCGGATCATGCGCCCGCACCTGCTCCGCGCAGTACGAGAGTGGGACCGCAGAAGGCTTGCTCATCGGCCAGCGAACGGCCCACGGGTGCCGCCATTCACCATAGATGGTTGATGCGATAGCGCAGCAGGACGCGGTCGTTGGTCACGAGCGTCAGGTTCTCGGCTTGGCACTGCGCCACGAGCAGCCGGTCGAACGGATCGGCATGCAGACGTGGCAAGAAACGGACGGCGAACCCGTGCGCCAGGGTAACAGCGAGCTCATCGAACCCTGCCGCTGCGATCGAGGCGCGAATCTGGTCCTCGCCACCCGGGGGCAGCCGCAGTTTTCCTCTCGCGGCCTTGATCGCCACTTCCCAGGCCGACACGGCACTCACGAAAATACGATTGCCACGATCGTGAAGGGCGCGGCGCGCCAATCTCGAGAGCCGAGGGTCGTCAACCAGCCACCACAGCAGGGCGTGCGTGTCGAGAAGCAGCCTCACTCGCGTTCTTTCGACGCCCCTCTCGCGTCACGCTGGTCGGGGCTCGAGGGGTTCTTCCTCAGGCTCGATCGGTCCCTCGTAGAAGGCCGCGAGGACCTCGTCCGGCAAAGGTTCGAAGAACTCGTCCGTCACCTCGAAGAGCCCCCGCAAGGCACCAGGTTCGCGTGGCGGCAGTGTGTCTTCGATCGGCACGAGCCGGACTGCGGGTTTGCCGCGGCGCGTGATCACGATCTCCTCGCCCGCAAGCGCCCGCTCGACGAGGCGCGAGAGCGCAGCTCGGGCTTCGTAGATACCGACGGTCGTCATGGCGCGGTGCCCACAAAGCGGTCCCGGGGCGTCAAACCTATCTAGCTAGCTAGTCAGATGAGGTCAAGCCAGAACCACCAGATCGAGCGGCACGCCGAGCGCCTCGACGTGGCAGGCCGGGCGCATCTCCTGCCGCGGGCGCGGCTGGTAGCCCTGCGCGAGGGCTAGCCGGTAGGCGCTTTGCGGGCACAGCGCGCGCACCCGCTCGACCTTGGTGTGCTTCTCCAGCTTGGCCGCCAGGTTCACGGCGTCCCCGATCACCGTGTACTCGAGCCGCGAGGCGTCGCCGATCGCCCCGAACATGACCGGCCCGGTGGCGACCGCCGCCCCGACCGGAGGCGCCGGCAGGCCCGCGGCCTTCCGCTCGCTTGCCCACTCGGCGGCCGAGTCCAGGAGCGCTTCGGTGGCGCGTAGCGCATCAGCCGCAAACGTCGGGCTCGACCGGACCGCGCCGAAGCTCGCGAGAATGCCGTCGCCAATGAACTTGTCGATGCTGCCGCCGTGCGCCGTGACCGCGGTGATCACCCGTGACTGGTATTCCGACAGCAGCGCCATGACCGCACGCGGCTCGAGCCGGTGCGTGAGCGGCGTGAAGCCACGCAGGTCCACCATCAGAATTGCGGCGTCGCGCATCTCGGCCTCGCCGGGCTGAATGGCCGCCTCGGTCTGACGGATGCGGCCGGCGATCTCCGGGGCGAAGAAGCGGGAGAGCTCCGCCGCCGCGAGCTCCTCGGAGGTCGCGCGCAGCAGGAGCTTGCGCGCCCGGAACAGCGCGATCGCGAGGATCGCCGTGACCATCAGGATCGAGACGATCTTGTCGAACTCGGCGCCGACCAGGATCGTGTAGGACATCGTGTACTCGCGGAAATCGCGCGTGATCTCGGTCCGCTCGTCGAAGAACAAGGCGTAGGCCACGAGCGCCAGCCAGCCCGCCGACGCCGTGACGCCGGCCAGCACCACGAAGCCCGGCTCGAAGCGCAGCGTGCGCAGCGCGATCAGGATGAAGGCGTACATGAGCGTCGGCGCCTTGAGGTAGAGCGCCGGCGGCGCCTGATACTGCAGGTGGAAGCTCCAGATCGTGACCATCAGGAGCGTGATGTCGACCACCACCGAGAGCGCCAGGAACCAGCGCTGCAGGCGCCGCTGCCAGGCGAGCCACAGCCGGAGCAGCGTGAACGCGGCGTAGATCGAGATCGCCACCGGCACCGGCTCGAACGGCACCTCGGGCGGGAACGCCTTCGGCGCCAGCGTGTACAGCACGGCGAAGGTGGTGACGGCCGCGAGCTGGATCAGGCTGACCAGGACCTCGCTCGATGCCTGCTCCTGCTCGATCGCCCGCTGGGCGCGCTCGGGCAGCCGCTCGGGCTGCGGCGGCCCGAGGATGATGCCCAGGATGCGGCCGGTCGGGCGGACGATCTGATCGCGGGCGGCGAGCTGGTTGCTCATCGGCGGACCCTCCGGCATGTCCCCGTGCAGGCTCGCCGGATCATCTGCGGCTGCAGCCGCGCACACAACCATCGATCACGGTGATGTGGCCGTGCCGTGAACGCCCGCCCGGATCGCGCCGGCGATCAGCGGGCGGTCCAGCCGCCGTCGACCGAGAGCGCCGTGCCGGTGATCGAGCGGCCGGCCTCGGAGCAGAGGAAGACCGCGAGCGCGCCGAGCTCGTCCGGCTCGACGAAGCGCTTGTTGGGCTGCGAGGCCAGGATCACCTCGCGGATCACCTGCTCGCGCGGCATCTTGTGCGCCCTGGCCTGATCGTCGATCTGGCCCTCGACCAGCGGCGTGCGCACGTAGCCGGGGCAGATCGCGTAGCAGGTGATGTTCTCCTCCGCGCCCTCGAGCGCCACCACCTTGGTCAGCCCGACCATGCCGTGCTTGGCGGCGACGTACGCGGCCTTGTACGGCGAG
>CAZXYL010000721.1:0-1615 GCA_964644915.1 uncultured Geminicoccaceae bacterium | reverse complement strand
CGCTCCCACTCGGACAGGTGGCCCATGTAGCTGTTCCACTCCGCGGTGCGCAGCTTGACGTAGGCGCGCGTGAGCTCCTCGCCCAGGCCCTCGCGCAGCACCTCGCTCGCCTCGAAGGCGCGCAGCGCATCGAGCAGGTTGAGCGGCAGGCGCTTCGCGTCCACCGTGTGCCCGGCCTCGTACATGTTGACGTCCGAGCGCGCGCCCGGATCGGTGCCGTGCTCGATGCCGTCGAGGCCGGCGACCAGGACCGCCGCCTGCAGGAGGTAGGGGTTGGTGGCGCCGTCCGGCAGGCGCAGCTCGAAGCGGCCGGGATCGGGCACGCGCACCATGTGGGTGCGGTTGTTGCCGGTCCAGGTGACCGTGTTCGGCGCCCAGGTGGCGCCCGAGAGGGTGACCGGCGCGTTGATGCGCTTGTAGCTGTTGACCGTGGGGTTGGTGATCGCGGTCAGCGCCTCGGCGTGCTCCACGAGGCCGCCGAGGAAGTTGTACGCGAGCCGGGACAGGCCGAGCTCGCCGCCGTCGTCGAGGAACAGGTTGCGCTCGCCGTCCGCGTCCCAGACCGAGACGTGGGCATGGCAGCCGTTGCCGGTCAGATGCGCAAACGGCTTGGGCATGAAAGTCGCCCGCAAACCATGCTTTTCGGCCAGCGTCTTCACCATGTACTTGAAGAAGCTGTGGCGGTCCGCCGTGGTCAGGCTATCGGCGTACTCCCAGTTCATCTCGAACTGGCCGTTGGCGTCCTCGTGGTCGTTCTGATAGGGCCCCCAGCCGAGTGCTGCCATGTTGTCGCAGATCTCGCTGATGAGCTCGTAGCGCCGCATCAGCGCCTGCTGGTCGTAGCAGGGCTTGGCCTGGCGGTCGTTGGCATCGGCGATCGCGGAGCCGTCGGGCTGGATGATGAAGTACTCGCACTCCATGCCCGACTTCATGACGTAGCCCTTGTCGCGCGCCGCCTCGATCGCGCGCTTGAGCACCACGCGCGGCGCATGGCCGACCGCCTTGCCGTCCATCATCAGGTCCGTCGCGACCCAGGCGACCTCGGGCTTCCAGGGCAGCTGGGTGAGGCTCGCCGGATCCGGCACCGCGAACATGTCGGGGTCGGCGGGGGTCATGTCGAGCCAGGTGGCGAAGCCCGCAAAGCCCGCGCCGGTCTTCTGCATCTCGCCCATGGCGGCGGCCGGCACCAGCTTGGAGCGCATGACGCCGAACAGATCGGTGAAGCTGACCAGGAAGTACTTGATGCCGTTCTTCTTCGCGATCCCGGCCAAATCCGTGCCCATACGACAGCCTCCTTCGATGTTTTCGTTCAGCTCCGGCCCGGGATCCAGTTCGTGCCCGCGAGCGGCACGCCCGCCATGGCGGCGGCCTCGACCGTGAGCGCGGCCATGTCCTCGGGCTCGAGGTGGTGCAGGTGCGACTTGCCGTTGGCGCGCGCCAGCGTCTGCGCCTCGAGCACCAGCGTGGTCAGATAGTTGCGCACCCGCCTGGCACCTTCCTCAGGATCGAGCCGCGCCTCGAGCTCCGGGTCCTGCGTGGTCACGCCGACCGGGCAGCGCCCGGTGTGGCAATGATGGCAGTAGCCGGGCTTCGTGCCGAGCTTCTCGTAATCCTC
>CAZXYL010000720.1:0-6543 GCA_964644915.1 uncultured Geminicoccaceae bacterium | reverse complement strand
GCAGGCTGCGCTACCAACCGAAAATTCCGAAACGAGGAGACGCCCATGCCGCTGCTGCGCCTCTTAACGCTGGCCGTCCTGCTGTACCTCCCCGTTGCCGCCGCATCGGCCGCGGTGCTGATCGAGGCGCGCGAGGGCGAGCGGGACCTGCGCCTGGTGATCGACCGGGCGCAGGGGCGCGTGCTGCTGGAACGGGGCGGGGCGAGGACGCTGTTCGACCTGCACGCGGGCGATCTCTACGTCCAGGCGCCGGGCACGAAGACCAGGAAGATTCACGCGTATTACCGCCCGGGCCACCAGCCTTTGCCGCCGTACCGGATCGAGGTGTTCGGGCCGGGCCCGGTGATCTCGGGCCATGCCAGCGTCTATCACGTGCTGTTCGTCGAGGATCAGGTCTGCGCCGAGATCCTGGTCAGCGCCTGGATGCGGCCGTTCGTGGATCCGGCGGTGCGCGCGCTGGCGCTCGTGGATCAGCTCGACGGACGGGACAAGGACGAGCCCTGCGCCCGCATCCCCTTCGCCACGCTCGCGGCCGCCGGCTGGCCGCTGCTCGCCGGCAAGATCGATCACCCCACCTTCAAGACGCTCTCGATCCGCTTCGACTACCAGCCGCCCGCGTCCGAGCTCGCCCTGCCCGAGCGCTACGAGGAGGTGGCGCTGGACGATGCCAGGCGGCTCGGGTGGCTCACAGGCTCATAATGGACGGCGGCTCGTAAAACGGCCACATGCATAGCCGGGAGATCATCAGGAAGCTCCAAAGCCGATGGCTGGTACGTTCACCGGGTCCGCGGAAGTCATCATCATCTTCGCCACCCCACCAAAGCGGGAACCGTAACGGTGGTCCATCCGAGACGGGATACACCGGCTGGGACTGTGCACAGCATCGAGCGCCAGTCTCGGGTCAAGCTTCGCTAGGAGCAGCGTATGCCGACCTACATCGCCCTCTTGCGCAAGGATCCGAGCAGCGATTTTGGGGTCGACTTCCCCGATTTTCCGGGCTGCACCACGGTCGGGCGGACACTTCAGGAAGCAAAGGAGCTGGCAGCCGAGGCGTTGACCGGGCACCTCGAGGTCATGGCCGAGTTCAAGGAGCCGATCCCAGAGCCCAGCAGTGTCGAGGCGATCATGGCGGACCCCGATAATGCGGACGCCGTACCTTTCCTCGTTACTGTCCCGGTTCCATCAGCTGCGGCCACGGCTTAGAGCTGTCATCCCGTAGCGCGACAGCGCGGAGCTTGCGTCGCGGCCGAGGATTGTGGGCAACCTCTCCTGAAGGACCCCACCTGCCTCGCGTGCTCGGCATCTGCTCCGTTCAGATCAGCTTCTGGGTCCGAAAGCTGGTGTGGCGGTTGCGGCCGACGATGACGTGGTCGTGGACGGTGATGCCGACGCCGGCCAGCGCCTGGACCACCTGCTTGGTCATGTCGATGTCGGCCCGGGACGGCGTCGGGTCGCCGCTCGGGTGGTTGTGCACCATGATGATGGCGGACGCCCCGAGCTCGAGCGCGCGCTTGACGATCTCGCGCGGGTAGAGCGGGGTGTGGTCGACCGTGCCGCGCTGCTGCACCTCGTCCCTGATCAGGATGTTCTTGCGGTCGAGGAAGAGCAGGCGGAACTGCTCGATCGGCTCGTGCGCGAGCGCCACCTGCAGGTATTCCAGCAGCGCGGTCCAGGAGCCGAGCACCGGGCGGTCCTGGATCTCCTCCCGGTGCAGGCGCTCGGCCAGCTCACGCACCAGCCTGAGCAGCACGGCGGAGAAACGCCAGGACCAGTAGCGATCGCCCTCGCGCTCCCACTCGGCGCTGCCTTGATATGCGCGCAGCCGCTGCGAATCCTCGGGCAGCGTCTCGCCCCGCGCGAGCGCCTCGGTATCCCTCTCGTGCTGCGGCGATCTCCAGTAGCGCAGCCAGTCGAGATACGGCTCGCCCGCGCGCTCGAAGCCCTCGGCCTCGAACAGCCGCTCGGGGTCGGCGCGCAGCACCCCGCCCAGGCTGCCGAACAGGGCCAGCAGGTCCTTGGCCAGCGGCTTGGTGTCCCGCACGTCGATGCTGAAGAACAGGAGCAGCTCCAGCAGCTCGTAGTCGGGCAGCGTGTGCGGGCCCGCCTCCATGAAGCGGTCGCGCAGGCGCTCGCGATGGCCGAGGTAGCGCTTGCGCCGTGAGCGCTCGCGCCGCGGCGAGGGGTTCTCGGCGGCGTAGACGGCCGGCGCCTCGGCGAGCCCGTCGAGCAGCTTCTCGCCGGGGATCTCGCCGCGAAACCCCCAGGCCCGGCGCGAGCCGCTCCAGGCGGCGCCGAGCGAGCGCAGCAGCTCCTTGTTCGCGTAGGTATTGCCGGTGATCAGATATTCGGCGCTGCCGGTCTCGCCCTCCCGCAGGTGCAGACCGGCGCGCGCGAGCGCATCCAGAATATGGCGGTCCAGGCTGATCGCCCGCTCTTCAGGCATGGAAACCACATATAAACCATCACCGCGTTTTGTTCTAAGATCTTTCTACCTTAACGAGAGACAGACCCGCCGCACGTCGCTCGCGTCGGAACGAAGGGCAGAAGCCGGCGTTCGCCATGAGCACGACCTCTTCTGCGCAGCAATGCCGGTTGTCCCGGACCTCCCGAAGGGAATGATACGCGCCGTGCCCTCCGCAGATTCGGGACGCGATCGCCCGGGTTCCGGTCGGGTCCGCGCCCGGCTGGCGCGGGCGAGCGAGCTCGCGCGGGCCCGGGCTGCGGCGCCGCCGACCGCGGAGCTGCTCCAGGCGTTGCGCGACCGGGGCGGCGGCGAGCGCATCACTCTAGGCGAGATCGCGGAGGCCACCGCCGGGCGCGCCCATGGCCTGATGCTTCTCCTGCTCGCCCTGCCCGAGACGATCCCGATGGTCGGACTCTCGGCGGTGATCGCGCTGCCGATTGCGGTCATCGGCGGGCACATGGCACTTTACGGCGCCGAGGCGCCCTTGCCGCGCTGGCTCCGGGAACGATCGATCAGGCGATCCCTGGTCGAGGCCGCGATCGATAAGGCGATGCCGGTGATCCGGTGGCTGGACCGGATCTCCCGGCCGCGCTGGCCGGCGCTCGCCGAAGCCCATCGCCTGCAAGGCGCCATCTGCGTGGTGCTGGCCGTGGTGCTCGCGGCGCCGATCCCGGGCATCAACATCCTGGCGGCCTTCGGTGTGGCCGGCATCGGCCTCGGCATGCTGCAGCGCGATGGGCTGGTGGTCGCCGCAGCACTGGTCTCGGCCGGGCTGGCCCTCGCCGGCACGGCGGGCGTGCTCGTCGGCGGCGGGGCCCTGCTGCTGGAACTCGTCAACGGTTGAACGATAATCGCCGCAGGCGAGGTTCGGTCAGCGCTCTCGGAAGAGGCGCTCGGCCTCCGCAATCTGGCGCTCGACCAGCGGGGTGAGGATGGCGCCGAGGGCTGGGAGCTTGGACAGGGCCGAGCGGCCTTCCGGCGTCGCGGCGAGGGACGCCAGCGCCTCCAGCTCGCTGGCCTCGAACAAGTCGACCATCGCGCTGATGGCGTAAAAGCGGGTCATCTCGAAATCGACCTCCTTGGTGATGAATTCGATGAAGGCTTCGCGCTCCGATGCCGGCAACTCCGCGGCTCTCCGGCTCGCGGCCTTTGCAATCAACAGCGGATAATCGACGACGCGGGCGTAGGCTTCCGCCGCCGACCGTCGATCGCCTTGCGCGCCCGCCGGGAGGGTCGGCAAAATCAACGCCAGGGCGAGCGCGCCAACAAACCAGGACCGCTTGAGCATCAACCAACCTTCCCAAGACACCGTTTCGCCGAAGGCCCAGTTTGCGCCGGTCCGGCGCAACAGCGCAAGCTCTCGAGCGCCGCGCGGAGCCGAAGGCTGCCGCCCGGAGCCGAGGCGGCGATGCTCGCCCGATCCATCGTCGGGCTGCGCCAACGGCGCTCAGAGCAAAGGGGGTGGCCGCGCGCCGTGGCGTCGCAACGCCGCTACTGCGCCATGGTCGCCGCGTCGTCGACCTGCGCGGCTTGGCCGGTCGCTCGACGAACCTGCCCTGCGCGGAGCGGCTCGTGATCTCCTGCAACGCGGTCAGCTGGACGCCCGCGTCCGGCGCCGCCACGAAGCGGTCGACGCACACCACCGCGGCCAGCTCCTGGCGCGCCTGCGCAGCCGCATCCTCCGCCCTCGCCCGGGCGCTGCCGCCGCTCTACGCGGCGGCGAAGCCTCTCGCGGGCGTAGGCCCCAGGTTCTCCGCCGGCAGGTGCCCCTGGCCCCGAATGTGATCCGCCGCCTTCTCCCCGATCATGATCGAGGCCGCGTTGGTGTTGGACGAGATGAGCAGCGGCATGATCGAGGAATCGCACACCCGCAGCCGCTCGAGGCCGTGCACCCTGAGGTCCGGATCGACCACCGCCAGCTCGTCCGTGCCCATCTTGCAGGTCCCGACCGGGTGGTAGTCGGTCTTGCCGAAGCGGCGGGCGTGCTCGGCGATCTGCTCGCGCGTCCGCAGGTGCTCGCCCGGCAGGTGCTCGCTCCTGACGTACTTGCGAAACGCGGGCTGCGCCATGATCTCGCGCGCGAGCTCGAAGCCGCGCAGCGACATCTCGAAGTCATAAGCCTCCGCCCAGTAGTTCGGATCGATCAGGGGCGGCTGCAGCGGGTCGCTGCTCTGGAGCGTGACGGTGCCACGGCTCCGCGGGCGCAGGAAGCAGGAGTTCAGCGTGCAGCCGTAGCCCCGGATCGGCGGCACGCCCGCCTCGATGCCAGCACCCGGCAGGAAGTGAAACTGGAGATCCGGCGAGCGCGCGCTCTCGTCGGCCCACCAGAAGCCGCCACCCTCGGCGAGGTTCGAGGTCACCGGCCCGCGCCGGAACAGCACGTACTCGAGCCCGGCCCAGAGCTTCTTGTGTGGCCGCACGTGCTTGTCGTAGCTGTAGGGGCCCGACAGCTCCTTGATCACGTAGACGTCGATGTGGTCCTGCAGGTTCTTGCCCACGCCCGGGAGGTCATGGACGACGTCGACCCCGACGGCCTTCAGCTCGTCCGCCGGGCCGATGCCGGAGAGCAGCAGCAGCCGTGGCGAGCCGATGGCACCGGATGCGACGATCACCTCCTGCGCGGCGCGGGCCACCTTGCGCTCGGCCCCGTCTTTCTGGCGGTACTCGACGCCGACGGCACGGCCCTGCTCGATCAAAACGCGGGTCGCGAAGCAGGCGGTTTCCACGGTGAGGTTCGGCCGGCGCATCGCCGGCCTCAGATAGCCCACCGCGGCGCTGCAGCGCCGGGCGCCGCGCTGGAACACCTGATAGAGCCCGCAGCCCTCCTGGCGCTCGCCGTTGAAGTCGGGATTGTAGGGCAACCCGAACTCCTGGGCGGCGCGGACGAACACCCTGGTCAGCGGGTGGGGGCTGATCGGGTCGCAGACGCCGATCGGGCCGTCCGTGCCGTGCCAGCGGTCGACCAGACGCTCGTTGTCTTCCAGGCGCTTGAAGTAGGGCAGGACGTCCGCGTACGACCAGCCCGCGCAGCCCGCCTCCTGCGCCCAGGCGTCGTAATCGAGGCGATGGCCGCGGGTGTAGACCATGGCGTTGATCGAGCTGCCGCCGCCGAGCACGCGGCCCTGCGGGAAGATCATCTGCCGGCCGCCGACGTGGCGCAGCGGCACGGTCGAATAGCCCCAGGTCAGCGGGCCGGTGGTCATCTTGTAGAAGCCGACCGGCAGGTGGATGTAGCGGTCCTTGTCGGCGGGACCCGCCTCGACCAGGAGCACCCTCGCCGCCTCGTCCTCGGAAAGCCGGGCCGCCAGCGCGCAGCCGGCCGATCCGCCACCCACGATCACATAGTCGTACATCGGCTGCTTCCCCCTCCAGGCAGCCCTGCCGTCGGCGAGGCGCCGCGCGAGACGGCTCACTCGCGGCGCGTCACCTTGAGCGCCCGGCGATCGAGCTCCGCCTCGACGGCGTCCAGCTCGATGCCGTGGCGGGCCAGCGTCACGAGCGTGAAGTACAGGACGTCCGCCGCCTCGTTCGCGACCTCGGCGGGGGTTCTGGCGGCGGCGAGCTCGGCGGCTTCCTCGCAAAGCTTCGCCCCGAGCAGGTCGGAATCCCGGAACAGGCGGGCGGTATAGGAGCCCTCCGGCGCCCCCTCGCGGCGTGCTGTGAGCCGGCGGGCGAGCGCGCCCTGCCCCCGATCCTCGCCCCAGCAGGTCCGCGTGCTCAGATGGCAGAAGCCCGGAGGCTGCTGGCGCACGGTGAAGCGCAGGGTGTCGCGATCGCAGTCGGCATCGACGCGCCGAAGCTCCTGGGTGGCGCCCGAGCTCTCGCCCTTGACCCACAGCCCGCGCGAGCGCGAGCGGTAGACGCCCCGGCGCTGCTCCAGGGCCGCGCGCAGCTATTCGAGATCGGAATAGCAGAGCCCGAGGGCCGTGCCCCGCTCATCGACCACCACCGTCGGCCAGAGCCCGTCCGGCCGGTCGCTCTTCAAGGGCGCGACAAAGGCCTCGGCGAGCGGCAGGCGGCCGGTGTAGAGCGCCATGCCGACCTGGGCATCGCACCCGAGCTGGTCCAGGGCCGCCACC
>CAZXYL010000719.1:0-2795 GCA_964644915.1 uncultured Geminicoccaceae bacterium | reverse complement strand
TCGGCCATCTCGTGCTCCTCGCGAGGTCATATGACCCCATGGGGGCAGCCGGTCAAGCACGCGCCGGACCGTCAAGTCCGGTCAGGAGCCGTCGCGCGTGCCGCCTCTTGCCAGGGACTTGATGATGCCGTGCAAGAGGTGCACGTCGGGCTCGTGCAGGCGCGCGCGCTCGAAGACCAACCGGATGGTACGCGCGAGGCTGAGGCGGCGGTCGGGGGCGCGGAAGAAGTCCACGGCATCGAGCTGGCGGAGCAGGTGCTCGACCAGCCCGTCCAACTCGCCCTTGGTCGCGGGCCGGCCCGCCGGCGCCGCCTCCTGCCGCGGCGGCGTCAGATCGCCCGCCTTGAACCACTCGTAAGCGACCAGGAGCACCGCCTGGGCGAGGTTGAGCGAGGTGAAGGCGGGATTGAGCGGGATGCTGAGCACCGCATCGGCGTAGATCAGATCGTCGTTCGAGAGGCCGCTCTTCTCGGGGCCGAACAGCAGGCCCACCCGCTCGCCCCGGGCCTGCGCCGCGCGCGTCTCGAGCGCCGCCGCCGCCGCCGTGATCACGGGCTTGGCCAGATCGCGCGGCCGGGCCGTGGTGGCATAGAGCCGGTGCAGGTCGGCCGTGGCCGCCTCGACGCTCTCGAACAGCTGCACGCGGTTCAGGACCTCGACCGCGCCCGAGCAGGCGTTCAGCGCCTTGACGTTCGGCCAGCCGCACTTCGGCCGCACCAGACGCAGGTCAAAAAGGCCGAAGTTGAGCATGGCGCGGGCGGTGGTGCCGACGTTCTCGCCCAGCTGCGTGCCGACCAGGACGACCACCGGCGCCGCAGGCAGCGCGTCCAGGCCTCCCCGCGCCCGATCGGGGTCCGCCATCAGCGCGGGGCCGTCTCCCCGTCGACGAACAGCTTGTAGGTGATGCTGTCGTGCAGCGCGGCGTAGGAGGCGTCGATGACGTTGGTCGAGACGCCCACGGTGGACCAGCGCCGGCCGCGGTCGTCCGCGCTCTCGATGATCACCCGCGTGACCGCCGCGGTGCCCGCCTCGGGCGTGAGGATGCGCACCTTGTAGTCGGCGAGGTGCATGTGCTCGAGCGCGGGATAGGTGGCGGACAGGGCCTGGCGGAGCGCGGTGTCGAGCGCGTGCACCGGGCCGTTGCCCTCGGCCACGATCATGCGCTGGGCGCCGCCGACCTCGACCTTGATCGTCGCCTCCGACATGGTGACCAGCTCGTTCTTCGCGTTGAAGCGCCGCTCGTCGATGATGCGAAAGCTGATCAGGCGGAAGGGGTCGGGCACCTGGCCGAGCGTGCGCCGCGCCAGCAGCTCGAAGCTGGCATCCGCGCCCTCGTAGGCGTAGCCGTTGGCCTCGCGCTCCTTGACCTCCCGCAGCAGGTCCGTGACCTGATCGTAGCTGGGAGTCCGGTCGATCCCGATCTCCTCGAGGCGGGTCAAAAGGTTCGAGCGGCCGGCCTGGTCCGAGATGACGATGTGCCGATGATTGCCGACCAGCGCCGGGTCGACGTGCTCGTAGAGCGCGGGGTTCTTGTTGACGGCAGATGCGTGCATGCCGCCCTTGTGCGCGAAGGCGTTGACGCCGACGTAGGCGGCGTGCCGGTTGGGCGTCCGGTTCAGGCGCTCGTCCAGCGCCCGCGAGAGCTCGGTCAGCCGCCGGAGCGCCGCCTCACCGACGCCAGTCTCGAAGCCCAGCTTCAGCACCAGGGTCGGGATCAGCGCCACGAGGTTGGCGTTGCCGCAACGCTCGCCCAGGCCGTTCAGCGTGCCCTGGACCAGGCGCGCGCCGGCGCCCACCGCGGCGAGCGTGCCGGCGACCGCGGTCTCGGTGTCGTTGTGGGTGTGGATGCCGAGCCGCTCGGGCGGCACGAGCTCGGCCACGCGCGCGACGATCGCCTCGATCTGGTGCGGCAGACTGGCGCCATTGGTGTCGCAAAGAGTGACCCACCTGGCGCCAGAACGCTGCGCCGCCTCGACGCAGGCGAGCGCATAGCCGGAATCCTCGTGCCAGCCGTCGAAGAAGTGCTCGGCATCGAAGATCACCTCGTCCACCCGCCGGGCGGCTTCCTCGATGCTCTCCTCGATCATGCGCAGGTTCTCGTCCCGCGCGACGCCGAGCGCCTGCTCGGCGTGCCGCACCGAGCTCTTGCCGACCAGGGTGAGCACCGGTGCGCCGCTGCGCCAGAGCGCCACCAGGCCCGGATCGTTGGCGGCGCTGCGCCCGGCGCGCCTGGTCATGCCGAAGGCGGCGAGCCGCGCGCGCTCCAGCGCCGGCGGGTGGGCGAAGAAGCCGTCATCAGTGGGATTGGCGCCGGGAAAGCCGCCCTCGACGTAGTCGACGCCGAGCTCGTCCAGCATCTTCGCGATCGCGAGCTTGTCGCCGACGCTGAAGTCGACGCCCTGCGTCTGCGCGCCGTCGCGCAAGGTCGTATCGTAGAGCCAGATGCGCTCGCCCATGGTCCCGGCCGGTGCCCGCCCGCTTCGCCCTCGAAGCCCGTCGCCGCACACCTAACAAATGCGGCGGCGCGGGTCCATGCCCGCGGGACGAACGGAGAACGGAACGGCGCGCCGTCCGGGTCGGATCGACCGGCGGCGGGCGCGCGGCCTTCAGGCGGCCGCGGTTCTCGAGCGCGGCCCGGCGAAGAACCAGATGATGAAGCCCAGAAGCGGCAGGAAGATGATGAGCAGCACCCACAGCACCTTGGCACCGGTCGATGCGGTGCTGCCGACGATGTGCACGATCGCCCAGATATCCAGGATCAGGACGATCAGACCGAAAATGAACTCCAAGGCAGG
>CAZXYL010000718.1:0-3003 GCA_964644915.1 uncultured Geminicoccaceae bacterium | reverse complement strand
GCGAGGAGGCCGCCGAGATCATGCCGCACGCCTGGAAGGCGGGGCCGCAGACGCGCCTGCTGCGCGAGCAGATCAACTCGATGCCAGACGGCGGGCTGTTCGTCATGGTGGCGCCCCCCAACCCATATCGCTGCCCGCCGGGGCCGTACGAGCGGGTCTGCTCGGTCGCGCACCATTTCGCGCAGCACAACCCGAGCGCCAAGATCCTGATCCTCGACCCCAAGGACAGCTTCTCCAAGCAGGGGCTGTTCGAGGAGGCCTGGGCGAAGTACTACCCGGGCATGGTCGAGTGGGTCCCGGGCGAGTTCGGCGGCAAGGTGGACGCGGTGGATGCCGAGGCGATGACGATCACGGCCGATGGCGAGACCCACAAGGCCGCGGTCGCCAACGTCATCCCGGCGCAGATGGCCGGGCGCATCGCCCAGCAGGCGGGGCTTGTGGACGAGAGCGGCTGGTGCCCGATCGAGCCGGCGACCATGCGCTCGCGCCTGAACGAGGACATCTACGTCGTGGGCGATGCCTGCGTGCCGGGCGACATGCCGAAATCCGCCTTCTCGGCCAACAGCCAAGCCAAGGTCTGCGCCATGGCGGTGCGCGCGGAGCTGACCGGCTCCCAGACCTTCCCGGCACGCTTCCGCAACACCTGCTGGAGCCGCGTGGCGACCGATGACGCGGTCAAGATCGGCGCCACCTACGAGCCGACCGAGGAGAAGATCGCAAGCGTCGAGGGGTTCGTCAGCGAGGTCGGCGAGAGCGCCGAGGTGCGCCAGCAGACCCTGGCCGAGGCGGACGCCTGGTACGACGCGATCGTGGCCGACGTGTTCGGTTGAGAAGAAGGGCGCAGGCGCAGGGCTACTCCCGCACCGCGGGGGTCTCGACTGGCAGGCCCTGGCCGCGCCAGGCGAGGTAGAGCTCCAGATCGACGTACTCCTCGGAGCCGGGCTCGGGCGGAGCGGCGCGCACCCGCGTGTAGCAGACGTCGAAGAACCGGGGAGCCGAGCGTCTGCCAGCCGAGCCGGTACATCGGAAAGCCGTTGCCGTGCCCCTGGGTGAGCAGGTTGGTGCGCAGGTGCCGGCCGTAATAGTCGTGGTGGCAGTGCCTGCAGTGTCCATGACGCCGCGGCGCGATCGGCCACGGCCTCGTGACCTTCACCCCGGCGGAATGCGCCCGCTACCTCGCCCACGCCGGCAATGTTCCACCTGATCGGGAAGTGCTTCTAGATCCAAGGCATTGGGCGTGGGAAACTGGACTGGCGCGTCGCCGGACGGCCGATCCGGGTTTGGTACTCGGCATCGAACTCCAGGCATGCCGCTGTGTCACGTCCGTTGCGGCCGGCCTTAGTGAACGTCACGTTCACCTTCTTCGATCATCCTGCCACTGGTATGCGATGGTGGGAATCCGCGCGCCGGCTCCACATGAGGCCGGCACGGATTCCTACCGTAGCCTGCGGCATAGGTGGATGGTGCCAGGCAAAGGTTACGAGGCGTTGACGTCGGGGCCTGTCTCCGTTCGACCCATCTGACCTCAACCGCGCCCCACCGGGATCGCGCGTCCAGCGCCGCTCGACTGGACAGGCGTGCGCCCAGTCCGGGCAATATCCAAGGTCAGGAAATCAAGCGGATGCGTCTGTGCACTGGCCACCCGCCACGGGCTGCGCCCTTGAGGGCGAAGTGGCGGACCAGCGACAGGCGGTCGTTGCCGAGAAGATGCGGCCGTCGACCACGAAGCTGGGCGCGCCGATGATGTCTTTGGCGAGCCCCATCGTCGAGGGTCGACCGATGCGCGAGCGCGGTCACCGGATCGTCGAGCGCGCAGGCGAAGGCGGCCCGATCGAGGCCGACCTCGGCGGCGAGGCGCGCGCAGGCATCATCGTCGAGCGGCGATGTGCCCTCGACGAAGATCGCCCGGAACAGCCGCCGGTTGAACGGCACCACCGCACCCAGGCCGGCCGCGGCGACACACGCCAGGGCCAGGCGCCGGGGGTCGAAAGCGCCGTCGTCGGGCTCGCGGAACGGCACGCCGTAATACTCGGCCCAGCAGCGGGCATCATCGCGCCGGTAGGCCCCTTCGTATTGCCTGAGGCCCGTGGCCCCACGAAAGGGTCCCTTCGGGCCTCCTGCAACCCATTGACGTGTCGAACTTCTTACATCCGTACCAAAATGGGCGTAGTTCGGTTGCGCCAGAGAAAGGAGCCGGCGAGAGACAAGAAACCGCCCGAAATGGGCTTCCGGGCCGGTGCCCGTGGTTCGGAAAGATACGCGGGAACGCCCGCATTCTGCGCCGTTCCGGCCGATGGCGAGAGCAGGAAAAGAATGTCCCGAGCGAGGCGACTGGCGGAGGGAGCGTCCGCCTAACTCATGTCCGATGCCGTCCGCTGCTGTCTTCACCCGTCCAGAATGTGTACGCAGTTCAAACGTGTTGCGTCCACTGCCACCCATTGCGGTTCGCAGGTGTCTGTGGTAATCCACGTCATGACGTGGGACTAAATGTGGGGCTCTATCCGTGGGGCGGCTCACCGACAGGACCGTGAAGACTGCGCTGCCGGGACGACATAGCGACGGCGCGGTGAGGGGGCTCATGCTCGTAGTTCGCGACAGCGGCTCGCGCGCGTGGGTCCTTCGATATCAGATCGGCGGCCGCCGTCGCGACCTGGGCCTTGGACCCTATCCTGAGATCGGGCTGGCGCGTGCACGGGAGAAGGCGCTCGAGGCCCGACGGCTGCTCGTCGAGCGTCGCGACCCGATCGCCGAGCGTGGCCGCTTGAAGTTCCTGGCCTTCAAGAGCGCGGCCGAGGCCCTGATCGAGAGCAAGCGGCCCGGCTGGCGCAACCTCAAGCACGCGGCGCAGTGGAGATCCACGCTGGCCACCTACGCCTACCCGAAGCTTGGCGGACTCAGCGTCGCGGCCATAGACACCGGAGCGGTTCTGGAGGTTCTGCGGCCGATCTGGAACGAAAGGCCCGAAACCGCAAGCCGGCTGCGCCAGCGCATCGAGGCCGTGCT
>CAZXYL010000717.1:0-3686 GCA_964644915.1 uncultured Geminicoccaceae bacterium | reverse complement strand
GGCGTCCGGGCCCGGGCGATCGATCGCGACGCGCGGACTGTCATCCTCGAAGGCTCCGATCCGCTCGCCTACGACGCTCTCGTCCTGTGCACCGGCACGCGCGCCCGGCGCCTCGGCCTGCCGGGCGAGAATCTGGGCGGGGTCCTCGAGCTGCGCACGCTCGCGGACGCGCACCGTATCCGCGAGGCCGCCCGCCCGGATGCGCGCGCGGTAATCATCGGCGGCGGCTACATCGGCCTCGAGGTCGGCGCCAGCCTCCATAAGCTCGGCTGCGCGGTCACCGTGCTGGAAGCGCAGGAGCGGGTCCTCAAGCGCGTCGCCGCCGCACCCGTCTCAGCCTTCTTCGCCGCCGAGCACGCGCGCCAGGGCGTCGCGATCGAGACCGATGCTGCGGTCGTAGCGCTCGAGGGCGAGGATCGCGTGCGCGCCGTGATATCTGCAGACGGCCGCGCGCTGCCGGCCGATCTGGTCGTCATCGGCGTCGGCGCGGTGCCGAACGACGAGCTCGCCCGCACCGCCGGCCTGGAGATCGCCGACGGGGTCGTGGTCGACGCCGCGGGGCGCACCGGCGACCCTCATATTTTCGCCGCGGGCGACGTGACGCAGCACCTGAACGCGTTCGCCGGCAGGGTGGTGCGGCTGGAATCGGTGCACAATGCCCAAGTGCAGGGCAAGGCGGTCGCGGCCGCCATCGCCGGGCACGCCCCGCCCGAGCCCGAGGTGCCCTGGTTCTGGTCGGATCAGTACGACCTCAAGCTGCAGATCGCCGGCATCTCGAGCCCGGAGGTCGAGCACCTGATCCGGGGCGATCCGGGCGCGCGCAGCTTCTCCTGCCTGCATCTCCTGGACGACCGGCTGGTCGCGATCGACGCTGTGAACCGCCCCGGCGACTTCCTGGCCGCCAAGCGCCTGATCAAGGAGGCCAGGCCCGTGGACCGCGCCCGGGCCGTCGACATCGAGGTGCCGCTGGGCGATCTGTAAGCGCCCATCCTTGCTGACCGCGGAGGCCTGCGGGTGTACAAGTCGGCCGGGCATCATAGGACGGGTCGAGAGCATGAACAGGGAGGCCTTGAACAGGCGCGCGCACGGCATCGCCGATCTGCGGCGCATGGCGAAGCGCGTCCTGCCGAAGGTGGCGTTCGACTTCATCGACGGCGGCGCCGAGAACGAGGTCACCTTGCGGCAGAACGAGGCGGGGTTCTCGGAGTATGCGTTCTGGCCGCGACCGCTGAACGGAAGCGAGGCGCGCGATCAGTCGCTCGAGCTGTTCGGGCACCGGCTGGCCCTGCCCGTGATCATCGGCCCGACCGGCCTCGCCGGCATGTTCTGGCCGCGCGGCGAGATCGCGGCCGCGCGCGCGGCGCATCGCGCGGGCACGATCTACTCGCTCAGCCACGGCTCGAGCCTCACGATCGAGGAGGTGGCGCAAGAGGCGCCGGGGCCGAACTGGTTTCAGGTCTTCATGTACCGCGACCGCGGCCTGACCAGGGCATTCGCCGAGCGGGCGCAGGCGGCCGGCTATGCCGCCCTGATCCTCACCACCGACAACCAGGTGCTGGGGCAGCGCGAGCGCGACCTTCGGAACGGTTTCACCATCCCGCCGCGGCCGACGATCTGGAACAGTCTGGATATGACGCTCCATGTCCCCTGGCTCCTGCGCATGCGGCAGACGCTGCCCGGCCTCACCTTCGCCAACTACGTCACCGACGAGCGCAAGGACATCCTCTCCCTCGGCAAGCACATGGCCGAGCTCCTGGATCCCGGCGCGTCCTGGAAGGACGTCGAGTGGCTGCGCCAGATCTGGGACAGGCCGTTTCTGATCAAAGGCATCCTGCACCCCGAGGAGGCGCGGCTCGCGATCGACCACGGCGTCGATGGCATCATCGTCTCCAACCACGGCGGCCGCCAGCTCGACGGCGCCATCTCATCGATCCGGGCCTTGCCGGCCGTGGTCGAGGCGGTCGCCGGCCGCATTCCGGTCCTGATCGACGGCGGCATCCGGCGCGGCGCCGACGTGGTCAAGGCGCTGGCGCTCGGCGCCACCGCATGCCTGGTCGGTCGGCCGCATCTGTGGGGGCTCGCGGTGGCCGGCGAGGAAGGCGTGGCGCGCGTGCTCGAGATCTACCGCAGCGAGATCGACCGCGTGCTGGCGCTCGGCGGCTGGGCCGGTGTGGCGGCGCTCGACCGCAGCGTGCTGGAAGGCGGCGCGCCCGACGGCGCTACGGCGGTGCGGCGGCCGGCCGACCTGAGGTCCGTCGCGAGCTGAGCCGGAGGCACGCGTGCGTTTCGCGCCGGGCCCTCGAGCTGCGCTCATGGTTGATTTGCCTGCGGGATTGACGAGTCATGCGTGCGCTTCCCATGATGTTCGCTAGAATGCTCGGGGCCCACCGGCCTTCAAAGGGCTGCCTCCCGTTGCGGCTGCGGCTGTCGGGGGGCATGAGACGGGCTGAACCAGGAGGATTGCAATGAAGGATCGCGGGGAGAAGCAGAGGCAGGGTCTGATCGTTCCTTCGAGCGTCTCGCGCCGGCGCTTTCTCGAGACCGCGAGCATGGCGGGCGCCGCCGGCGCCGCGTTCATGGTCGCCAAGCCCTCGTTCGTGCGCGCCCAGGCGGGGCCGCTCAGGATCGGCTCGGTGGGCCCGCACACGGGCCCGGCCAGCCGCACCGGCGACGAGTTCAAGAACGGCGTCGCGATGGCGCTCGAGGACGCGCGCGAGGCGGGCGAACTGCCGCTCACCATCGACGGCGAGGAGCGTGACGTCGAGATCGTCTGGATCGACAGCCAGTCGAGCCCGGAGCGGGCGGTGCGCGCGATCACCGACGCGATCACCCGCCAGGGCGTCGAGTTCATCGCCAACGGCTGGCACTCCTCGGTCGCCATGGCGATCATCGACGCCGAGGTGCCCTACAACATCGTCCACGTCGGCCATCTCGGTGAGACCCAGTACCTGTCCGAGAAGATCAACACCGATCCGCAGAAGTATCGCGGCTACTTCAAGGGCTGGCCGGCGCCGCCCATGCTCGCCGGCCTCTACGGGCCGCCGCTCGTGCACTTCATCGAGGCCGGGCTGTGGCAGCCGCCCAACCGGCGCGCCGCGATCCTGGTCGAGGATACCGACTTCGGCCGCGGCTGGGGCGATGCCATCATCGAGAGCCTGACCGCGTCCGGCTTCGAGGTCCTGCCCTACGACGTCACGACGCTGGACGAGAGCGAGTTCTCGCCCCTGCTCACCAAGTACAAGGCGCAGGAGGTCTCGCTGGTCGGCATGACCTCGACCGGCAACGTCAGCGCCTCCAACTTCGTCAAGCAGTTCCGCCAGCAGAACGTGCAGGCGCTCCTGATCGCGCACGGGCTCGGCTGGTTCGGTGAGTGGCACGAGCTGACCGGTGACGCGTCCGACTACGCGCTCGCGATCGACTCGCCGCACGTCATCGCGCCGTGGCAGGAGGAGTGGGTCCAGCGCTACGAGGACAAATTCAACATGGATCCGGGGATCGCCGCCAGCGGCATCACCTACGACTACATGCGCATGGCGATCCACGTGCTGAACAAGGCCGGCACCCTCGACTTCGACACCCTGGTCGAGACCATCTACGACACCCCTTACGAGGGCGTCTGGAACAAGTACATTTTCCCGCGTGAGGCCAACGAGTTTGCCATGGCGCCGAACGAGGCCCAGGTCGGG
>CAZXYL010000716.1:0-4391 GCA_964644915.1 uncultured Geminicoccaceae bacterium | reverse complement strand
CGCCGGCGAGACGACCCGCTGATGCCGCTCCTGCCCGAGAACCCGGCCCGGCTGAATCGGCTCGCCGCGTTCGCCAGCGTGAGCGTGGCCTCGGTACTGATCGCGGCCAAGCTCGTGGCCTGGCTGCTCACCGGCTCGATCGCGGTGCTCTCCTCGCTGCTCGACAGCGCCGTCGACGCGCTGGCCTCGATCGTCACCCTGGTCAGCGTGCGCCAGGCGGCGCTGCCCGCCGACCGCGCCCATCGCTTCGGCCACGGCAAGGCGGAGGCCCTGGGCGCGCTGGCCCAGGCGGCGTTCGTGACCGGCTCGGCGTTGATGATCGGCCTGGAGGCGACCACGCGCCTGTTCAGCCCGCAGCCGGTCGAGCGCAGCCTGCTCGGCATCGCGGTGATGCTGTTCGCGATCGTGCTCACCGCCGCGCTGGTGCTGTTCCAGGGCATGGTGGTCCGGCGCACCGGCTCGATCGCCATCGGCGCCGACCGGCTGCACTACGAGGTCGACCTCTTCATCAATCTCGCGGTGATCGCGGCGCTGCTGCTGACCCGGGCCACCGGCTGGCCGTGGTTCGACCCCGTCTTCGCCCTCGGCATCGTCGCCTTCCTGCTCTACGCCGCCGTCAAGCTCGCCCGCCGGGCGCTCGACATGCTGATGGACCGCGAGCTGCCGGAATCCGAGCGGCAGCGCATCCTCCAGCTCGCACGCGCGCACCCGGTCGCCCACGACGTGCACGACCTGCGCACGCGCATGGCGGGCTCGGACGTGTTCATCGAGCTGCACCTCGAGCTCGACGGCCGGCTGTCCCTCGCCCAGGCGCACGAGCTCGCTCACCAGGTGGAGGACCGCATCCGCGAGGCCTATCCCGGCGCCAGCATCCTGATCCACCAGGAGCCGGCGGGCCTCACCGATGCCCGCCTCGACGAGCAGATCGCGGCGGCCAGGCGCTGAGCAGCTGCCAGCAGAGCTGGCACGTCGGGGTGCGGCCCGGCCCGGGCGCTCCGCTGCGGCGCGCTCCGCGCCGGATCGCCGCGGCATTGGCGGTGGACGGGACGTCGGGCGCGCGCCATCCTTTCGCCGGACTGATCTCCCGTGAGACTGCGCCCTCGCGTCCCGGGCGCACGCCAGGAAGGGAAAGCCTCCCATGCTCAACCCGATGGTCCTCGGCCTCGCTCTCGTGCTCGCGAGCTCACCGCTCGCGGTGCCGCTCTCGGCCCAGGTCCCGACCAAGCTCATGCTGGGCGAGAGCGCGACCCGCGAGGTCGAGCAGGACACGCTCGTCGTGGTTCTCGCCGCCCGGCATCGGGCGCCCGATGCGCGCGAGGCGCAGCGCGTCGTGAACCAGACCATGACCGGCGCGATCGAGCAGGCCCGCGCCGTGGCCGGGATCCAGGTCTCGACCGGCGGCTACCGCGTCTACCAGGAGTACGATCGGGACGGCCGGCCCCGGGCCTGGATCGCCGAGCAGGATCTCCGGCTCAGGAGCCGCGAGGCGGCGCGGCTGCTCGAGCTGGCCGGCAGCCTCCAGGATGCCGGCCTGATCCTCGGCGGGCTCAGCTACGAGCTCAGCGCCGAGGCGCGCCGGGCGCTCGAGGACGAGCTCACGCTGGAGGCGATCGAGCGGCTGCGGGCGCGGGCGGAGCGGATCGCCACGGCCATGGGGATGCGGGTCGAGCTGATCGAGACCCTGCGCATCGGCAGCGTCGCCGAGGAGCCGCCGGTGCGGCCGATGTTCGAGGCGCGCATGGCCGACGCGGCGGCGATGCCGCCGCCGGTGGCGCTGCCCGGCACCGATCTGGTCGAGGTCGGGATCGACGCCGAGGTCGCGCTGGTCCCGGAGTGACCAGCGGCCTCAGGCCGCCGTCTCCTCTTCCGCCCGCTCGGCTTCGACCAGCAGGCGCGCCGCCCGCTCCCCGCGCAGGATCAGATCGACCGCCTGGTCGGCGGCGTCCTGGAACGGCAGCAGCACGAGATCGGCGCCCGCCTCGCGCAGGCGATCGGCCTCCGGGGCCCGCTGCGCCGCTACGGCCACCCGCCCCTCGAAACCATGGAACCGGAGCGCCTCGATCAGCGCCACGCGCGGGTCCGCATGCGTGAGACCGGTCTGGTGCTCCGGCACCGCGGAGATCGCCCATTTCGCGCCGCGCAGGGGCAAGCCGGCGACGAACTCGGGATCGGTCGCATCGCCATAGACGACCGTAATCTCCGGGTCGCGCCAGGTGCGCAGGACCTCGGGGTTGAAGTCGACGCCGAGCACGCGCAGCCCGTTCTGGGCGAGGCGCCGAGCGATCGCCGTGCCGTAGCGCCCGAGCCCGAACAGCAGGACATCGAACCGAGCGCGCGTGTCGACATCCTCGGCCTGGAGCTCGCGATACGGCACCTTGCGCTCGAACGGCCCGAGCAACGGCTCGATCACGGCGTAGAGCTCGTGCGAGTAGGTGATCATGTAGGTGGAAAGCGCGATGGTGATCAGCCCGACCAGGGTCACGAGGCCGAGCGCCGCCTCGCCCACCTGCCCGATCGAGAGGCCCATGGCCATGAAGATCAGGGAGAACTCGCTGATCTGCGCCACCGTCAGGCCGGCGAGGAAACCGGTCCGCTTACGGTAGCCCATGGCACCCATGATCACGAGCACGATCAGCGGATTGCCGATCAGCACGAAGAGCGAGAGCACGCCCGCGGCGAACAGCTCCTGATCCAGGCCACCGAGATCGAGACGGGTGCCCAGTGCGATGAAGAAGAACAGGACCAGGAAATCGCGCAGGCTGCTCAGCCGGCTCGCGATGCTCTCGCGAAACGGCGTCGACGCGAGCGAGACTCCGGCGAGCAGCCCGCCAAGCTCCTTACCGAGGCCGAGATAGTCGCCGAGCGCCGCGAGCAGCGCCGCCCAGCCGATCACGAAGCAGATCAGGAGCTCGGGCGCGCGCGCCACGCGCCGCATCACGGGATCGGCCAGGTAGCGGATGAAGACCCCGACCACGCCCAGAAGCGCGATGCCGGAGAGCAGGGTCATGGCGATCTCGAGCGCCGGCGCCTCGGCCACGGCGCCGATGCCGAGGCCCGAGAGCACGACCATGGCGAGCACCACCACGAGATCCTGGACGATCAGGAAGCCGAGCGCGATCTGGCCGTGAAGGGAGTCGATCTCGCGTTTGTCCGAGAGCAGCTTGACGACGATGATCGTGCTCGAGAAGGTCAGCGCCACCGCCACATAGACGCTGGTGAGCGCGTCCAGGCCGAGCGCGAGACAGAGGAAAAAGCCGATCACTGACGTGAAGACGACCTGGCCCAGGCCGGTGGTGAGCGAGACGGGGCCGAGCGTGCGGATCAGCTTCAGGTCGAGCTTGAGGCCGACCAGAAAGAGGAGGACCGCAACGCCCAGCTCGGCCAGCAGCTCGATGTGCGCGTCGGCGTGGACCAGGTTCAGGACCGACGGCCCCGCGACCATGCCGACCGCGATGAAGCTCACGATCAGCGGCTGGCGCAGGGTCAGGCCGAGGAGGCCGATCCCGGCGGCGAGCACGAGCAGGGCCGCGAACTCGTAGAATACCGAATGGGCAAGGATCTCGGCCATGCAGCTCTCCCCGGGTGCCTGGCGCGCGGCGTCCCGGAAGTGGACGGCGGGCATTCTGCCCGCATCGGCAGCATGCGCAAACGTTGTGCGTGCGGCATCGAGGAGCGAGCCCAGCCCGGTCGAACAGCGCCGGCTCGCCACGCGTGGCAGGATGCTATAATGTAACCAAACTTGACACTATGATGAGCATCAGAAGTGCCGGACCGCCACGATCACGCGTACTGTATGGATGCGGCGCTCGCCCGCGCGGCACGACTGTGCGAGCGTCGCGGCGTTCGCCTGACACGCCTGCGCCGCCGGGTCCTCGAGCTGGTCTGGCGCGGACACTGCGCGGTCAAGGCTTATGACCTCTTGCGCGACCTCGGCGACGAGCACGGCGCCGCCAAACCGCCCACGGTCTATCGCGCGCTCGACTTCCTGATCGAGCAGGGCCTCGTGCACCGGCTCGAGAGCCTGAACGCCTACGTCGGGTGCCCCACGCCCGACGGGCAGCACGAGGGCCAGTTCCTGATCTGCGACAGCTGCGGCGAGGTGAGCGAGGTCCAGGCGCCCGAGGTCCGGACCGCCATTTCCGACCACGCGGCCGATCTGGGCTTTGCCGTCGCGCAGCACACGATCGAGGTGCACGGCACCTGCCAGAGCTGTCGCGGCGCATCCGCCGGAGCTGCCGGATGACGCTCGTGTCGGATCCCGCCGCGCTGATCGCGGCGCGCGGCATCACGGTGCGAGCGGGCGGCGCCGAGCTGCTGCACGGCGTCGACATCGAGATCCGCCCGCGCGAGATCGTCTCGCTGATCGGCCCCAACGGCGCCGGCAAGACCAC
>CAZXYL010000715.1:0-4764 GCA_964644915.1 uncultured Geminicoccaceae bacterium | reverse complement strand
TGACCACGATCCAGCCCTCGGGCAGGGCCGAGCGGCGATAGGCAAAGGCGAGATCGGCGCGCGAGAGCTCATGCAAGCGGCCCTCCGGGTCGAGCGCCGTGACCCGCTCGACCACCGCCGCCGTCTCGCCGCCGAAGGCGCCCGCGTTCATGCGCACCGCCCCGCCGAGCGTGCCCGGGATGCCGACGAAGAACTCGAGCCCGGCGAGGCCGGCCTTGAGCGCATGCACGGCGATGGTGCGATCCGAGGCGCCCGCGCCCACGACGAGGCGCTCCCCCTGCACCTCGACGCCGGCGAGCGGGCCGGACAGGCGCAGGACCACGCCCGCAATCCCGCCGTCGCGCACCAGGATGTTGGAGGCGACCCCGATCGGCGTCACCGGCACATCCGCGGGCTTGTCGCGCAGAAACGCGACCAGGTCGTCCAGATCGGCGGGCTTGAAGATGGCTTCGGCCGAGCCGCCCGTGCGCAGCCAGGTCCGTGGCGCCAGCGGCACGTCCGCGCGCAGGCGCCCACGCACCGGCGGCAGGCGATCGAGGAGCGATCCGCTCACGCCGCGTCCTCCCCGAGCAGGCGCTGCAGCTCGCCCGGGAGCGCGTTCGCCCAGGCGGTGATGTTGCCGGCACCCAGGCAGACCACGAGATCGCCCGGCCGCGCGATCTTGGCGATCAAGCCTGGCAGCTGCTCCGGCCCGTCGAACGGGCGCACGTCGCGGTGCCCCATGCGGCGCAGGCCATCGACCAGCGCATCGCGGCTCGCACCCTCGATCGGCGCCTCGCCCGCGGCGTAGACCGGCGCGACGAGCACCACGTCGGCGTGGTTGAAGGCGGTGCAGAAGTCGTCGAACAGGGCGGCGAGGCGTGTGTAGCGGTGCGGCTGCACCACCGCGACGACCCGGCCTTCGTAGGTCTGGCGCGCGGTCTCGAGCACCGCCCTGATCTCGACCGGGTGGTGACCGTAGTCGTCGATCACCGTGATGCCGCCCGCGGTGCCGGTGCGGGTGAAGCGCCGCTTGACCCCGCCGAAGCCCGCGAGCGCCCGGCGCAGCACGTCGTCGTCGATCTTCAGCTCGCGCGCGATCGCGATCGCGGCCAGCGCGTTCTGCACGTTGTGCCGCCCCGGCATGGCGAGGCGCAGCCGCTCGATGCGCCGCTCGAAGCGGCCGGTGCGGTCGCGCAGCTCGACGTCGAACGCCGAGCCCTCGAGATCGAAGCTCACGTCCAGCGCGCGCACGTCCGCCTGCGGGCTGAAGCCGTAGGAGACCAGGCGCCGGTCGGTAATCCGCCCGAACAGCGCCTGCACCTCGGGATGGTCGATGCAGAGCGCCGCGAAGCCGTAGAACGGCAGGTTCTCGAGGAAGCTCAAGAAGGCCGCGCGCACCGCATCGAAGTCGCCGTAGAAGTCGAGATGCTCGGGGTCGACGTTGGTGACCACGGCGATGCTCGCCGGCAGGCGCACGAAGGTGCCGTCGGACTCGTCGGCCTCGACCACCATCCACTCGCCCTGGCCGTTGCGCGCGTTGGTGCCGTAGGCGTTGATGATGCCGCCGTTGATCACCGTCGGGTCGAGGTCCGCGGCATCCAGCAGCGCCGCCACCATCGAGGTGGTCGTGGTCTTGCCGTGCGTGCCCGCGACCGCGATCGCCCATTTGAGCCGCATCAGCTCGCCCAGCATCTCGGCGCGCCGGACCACCGGGATGCGTGAGGCGCGCGCCGCACGCAGCTCCGGGTTGTCGCCCTTGATCGCCGAGGAGACGACCACGACGCCGCAGGCGCCGAGGTTGGACGCCTTGTGGCCGATCGCGACCGGGATGCCGAGCCGGCGCAGGCGCTCGATATTCGCGTTCTCGGCCACGTCCGAGCCCTGCACGCGATGGCCGAGCGTGTGCAGCACCTCGGCGATGCCGCTCATGCCGATGCCGCCGATGCCGACGAAGTGGATGCCGCCCGCATCGATCGGGAGGGTTCTCATGCCAGGGCCTCGTTCGACTGTGCGGCGGGCGACCCGTGGGCCAGCGCCTGCACGGCGTCCGCGAGCGCCCGCGCGGCATCGTCGCCGGCCAGCGCGCGCGCGCGGCGGGCCATGGCCGCGAGCTGCTCCGGCTGCGCGAGCAGCGTATCGAGCGCGCTCGCCAGCCGCTCGGGCGTGAGCTCCGCCTCCGCGATCAGCTGCGCCGCTCCCGCTGCGGTCAGCACCTCGGCGTTGGCGCGCTGATGATCGTCGGCGGCGAGGCGGAAGGGGACCAGGATCGCCGGCCGACCGAGCGCCACCAGCTCGGCGACGCTCGATGCGCCCGAGCGCGAGACGACCAGATGCGCCCGCGCCAGCCGTTCCGGCAGATCCTCGAAGAAAGCCTTGAGCTCGGCCTCGAACCCGATCTCGGCATAGGCGTCGGCGACCCGGTCCAGATCCTCGGGGCGGCACTGCTGGGTGAGCTGCATGCGGCCGCGGAGCTGCGGCGAGAGCAGGGCCAGGGCACCAGGCAGGACGTCGCTGAACACCCGCGCCCCCTGGCTGCCGCCGACCACCAGGAGCCGGAACGGCTGATCGGGGCGCGGAACCTCGTAGACCTGCCCGCAGCGGCGCGCGATCTCGGTGCGCACCGGGTTGCCGGTGACCATCCGCCGGGCGGCCGGGATCGCCTCCGCGCCCGCGGTCTCGGCGAAGGTCAGCGCCAGCCCCGCGGCGCGCCGCGCGATCAGGCGGTTGGCGCGCCCGAGGACCGCGTTCTGCTCGTGCACCAGCACCGGCACGCGCAGCAGCTGGGCGGCGAGCGCCACCGGCACCGAGGCGTAGCCGCCGAAGGCCGCGACCGCCGCCGGCCGCAGCCGGCGCAGGATCAGCAGCGCCTGCGCGAAGCCCTGGCCGAGGCGCAGCATGGCCCCGAGCCGGGCGGTCACAGCACCGCTCGGGCTCGCCGCCCGGATCACCCGATGCTCGACCTCGGTGCCGACATACCGGGCACCGCGCGCATCGCAGACCAGCACCGGCCGCTCGCCCCGCTCGCCGAGCGCCCGGGCGAGCGCCAGCGCCGGGAACATGTGGCCGCCGGTGCCGCCGGCCGCGATCACGATCGACCGGCTCACGGCACCGCCTCCGGCCCGACGCGCCTGCGGGTCAGTGCGAGGAACATGCCCATGCCGAGCGCCAGCGCGCAGAGCGACGAGCCGCCGTAGCTGATGAACGGCAGGGTCATGCCCGTGGCCGGCAGGAGGCTCAGGTTGACGCCCAGATTGACCACCGCCTGCAGGCCGAACTGGATCAGCAGCCCGGCCGCCGCGAGCAGCCGGAAGCGGTCGCCCGTGAGCTCCGTGCGCGCGAGGCCGCGCAGCAGGATGAAGCCGAGCAGGCCCAAAAGCGCCAGGCAGGTGATCAGCCCGAACTCCTCGGCGATCACCGCGAGCACGAAATCGCTGTGCGCGTCCGGCAGCGCGTACTTCACCTGCCCCTCGCCCGGCCCGCTGCCGAACCAGGCCGCACCCCGGATCGCGTCCAGCGCCAGGCCGACCTGGTAGTGGTCCCCCGAGCTCGGGTCGACGAAGCGGTCGATCCGCTCGCTCACATGCGGGAACCAGAGATACGCCTGCCACAGCGCCAGCACGCCGGCGGCCGCGGCACCGCCGACCAGAAGCCAGGGCAGCCCCGCGAGGAACAGCTGGATCGCGACCAGGGTGAGCATGAGCAGCGCCATGCTGACGTCCGGCTGCGCCAGGATGAGCAGGGCCACGAGGCCTGTGATCGCGATCGCCGGCCAGGCGTTCTCGAGCCTCGGCGCGCGGGCGAGGAAGCCGGCCACAACCACGACCAGCGCCGGCTTCACGAACTCGCTCGGCTGCACGATCACGCCCATGATCGGCAGCCAGCGCTGCGCGCCCTTGGTTTCCGGCCCGATCAGGAGCGTCAGGAAGAGCAGAAGGACGCCGACCGCCAGAAGGCCGGTCGCGAGGCGGTGCACGCCGCGGGGCGACAGGAGCGAGGCGCCGAGCAGAAGGAGCGCTGCCGGCAACAGGAAGAGGACGTGCCGGCCCGCGAAGTGCATCGACGGCAGCCCGATCCGGGTCGCTACCGGCGGGCTGGACGCGAACACGAAGATCATGCCGAACAGGCCGAGCAGCCCCAGCCCCCAGAGCATCGGCCGGTCGACCGTCCACCACCAGCGGGCGAGCAGGCTGCGATCGGTGCGATCGAACATCGCCATCAGCCGGTCCGGGCCAGGGTGGGCACGGGCTCCTCCAGCGCCGCGACCAGCGACTTGAAGGCCTCACCGCGCGCCTCGAAGCTCGCGAACTGATCGAACGAGGCGCAGGCGGGGGCCAGCAGGACGACGGGATCGGCTTTCGCCTCGCGCCGGGCCGCGTCCGCCGCCTGCTGCACGGCGTTGGCGAGATCGCCGCTCCGGGTGATCGCGACCCGGCCGGCGAGAGCCTCGGCGAACCGCGGCGCCGCCTCGCCGATCAGGAACGCGCGGCGGACGCGCTCGAGGTGCGGCAGCACCGGCTCGAGCCCGCCGTCCTTGGGCCGGCCGCCGGCGATCCAGAAGATGCTCTCGAAGCACGCGAGCGAGCGGGCCGCGGCCTCGGGGTTGGTGGCCTTGCTGTCGTTGACGAAGCGCACGCCGCCGATGGTGGCGACCAGCTCCATGCGATGCGGCAGGCCCTCGAACCGCAGCAAGCCCTCGGCCGCGCTTTCGGGCGCGACGCCCAGCACCCGTGCCGCGGCGTAGGCGGCAGCGGCGTTCTGCCAGTTGTGCACGCCCTGGAGCGT
>CAZXYL010000714.1:0-2449 GCA_964644915.1 uncultured Geminicoccaceae bacterium | reverse complement strand
ATCTGCAGCCGGTCTACGGCATCGGGCTGGAGAAGAAGCTGGTCGAGCGCGAGATCGAGCATCTCGCCGGCTATCGCGGCCACCGCCCGGTGCGCGTCGGCAACCAGGCCTTTGAGCACGATCAGCACGACGGCTACGGCTCGGTCGTGCTCGCGGCCACTCAGGCGTTCTTCGATCAGCGCCTGAGCCAGCCGGCCGGGCGGCACGCCTTCCACCGCCTCGAGACGATCGGCAACCAGGCGTTCGCCGTGCACGACGTGCCGGACGCCGGGCTGTGGGAGTTCCGCACCAGGGCCCGGGTGCACACGCATTCCAGCGTCATGTGCTGGGCCGCGTGCGATCGTCTGGCGCGGATCGCCGACCGTCTGGACCTGCCGGACCGGGTGGTGCATTGGCGCGCGCGGGCGGAGCGGATTCGCGACACCGTGCTGCAAAAAGCGTGGAATGCGAAGCTCAATTGCTTCACCGCGAGCTTCGGTGGCGACGAGATCGACGCCAGCCTGCTGCTCATGCACGAGGTGGGCTTCGTGCGGCCGGACGATCCGCGCTTCACCGGAACCCTGACCGCGGTCGAGCGTGAGCTCCGACGCGGCCCCCACCTGTTCCGCTACGCCAAGGAGGACGATTTCGGCAGCCCCGAGAACGCGTTCATCGTCTGCACGTTCTGGTATATCGATGCCCTGATCGCCCAGGGCCGCATGAGCGAGGCGCGGGAGCTGTTCGAGAACATGCTTGCCTGCCGCAACCCCCTCGGCCTACTGTCCGAGGATATCAACCCCCAAACGAACGAGCTCTGGGGCAACTTCCCCCAAACATACTCGCTGGTCGGGCTCATCAATTGCGCGATGAAGCTCAGCAAGACGTGGGAGGACGTCGTTTGATGTGGCGTCGCTGGGGACGGTGAGCCGGCTGGTCGTCGTCTCCAACCGCGTGACCCCGATCTCCGGGACCAAGGCCGCCACGGCCGGCGGCCTCGCGGTGGGTGTTCTGGCCGCCTTGCGCGAGAGCGGCGGCATCTGGTTCGGCTGGAGCGGGGAGACCGGCGAGAGCACCACGCCGGTGCCGAAGGTCTTCAAGAGCGGCAACATCACCTACATCACGATCGATCTGAATCAAACCGAGTTCGACCAGTTCTACGGCGGCTTCGCGAACCGCACGCTCTGGCCCCTGTTCCACTACCGCCTCGATCTCGCGAGCTTCGAGCGCGACTGGTACATGGCGTACCGGCGTGTCAACCAGCTGTTCGCGGAGCAGCTCTACCCGTACCTGCGCGACGACGATCTGATCTGGATCCACGACTACCACCTGATCCCCCTGGGCGAGGAGCTGCGGCGGCTCCAGGTGAAATCGAAGATCGGCTTCTTCTTGCATATCCCGTTCCCCTCCGCCGAGGTCTACGTGGCGCTGCCCTGGCACGACAAGCTGGTCGAGGCGCTGTGCGCGTACGATCTGGTCGGCTTCCAGACGAGCAACGATCTGCGCAACTTCCACGACTATCTGTACCGGGAAGGCGTCGGCTACGCGCTCGCCGACGGCCTGGTCCAGGCCTGCGGGCGGACGCTGCGCGCCCATGACTTCCCGATCGGCATCGACACGGACGACTTCGCCCGCATGGCGGAATCGGCCGAAGCCGTGCGCGCGAAGGAGCGCCTCGCCAAGAGCCTGCTCGGCCGCCAGCTCATCATGGGGGTCGACCGGCTCGATTACACCAAGGGCATTCCCGAGCGGCTGCGGGCGTACGAGGCGCTGTTGCAGAACTATCCGCGCCAGCGCGGCCAGGTGACGTTCGTGCAGATCTCGGCACCGTCGCGCGAGGAGGTGCCGGAATATCTGGAGATGCGCCGCCAGGTCGAGGCCGAATCAGGGCGGATCAACGGCCAGTTTTCCGAGTTCGACTGGATGCCGGTGCGCTACATCAACCGGAGCTTCACCCGGCGCACGCTCGCCGGCTTTTTCCGGCTCTCCCGCATCGGCCTGGTCACGCCCTTGCGCGACGGCATGAACCTGGTTGCCAAGGAGTATGTCGCGGCGCAGTCGGACGAGAATCCGGGCGTGCTGGTGCTATCGCGCTTCGCCGGCGCCGCCGACGACATGGAGGGCGCCGTGATCGTCAACCCTTTTGACATCGAAGGCGTGGCGGAGGCGATGCACCTCGGCCTGATCATGCCGCTGGACGAGCGCCAGGACCGCTGGCGCCGGCTGCTCGCACAGGTCAAGGAGCACGACATCATCCGCTGGCGGACCGAGTTCGTGCGGGCGCTCGCGGCGCCAGTACCGCAGGAGGTGGGCTGACCACCCGCTCACCGGCTCAGCCCGGGGTCTTGGGCGGCAAAAGCGCCAGGGGCGCCTCGAACAGCTCGACCTGTACGGAGCGGGAGCCCCGGTCCTGATGCTGCTCCCGCACCGCCGTGCCGTCCACGCGCTCGCCGTCTTGCAGCCGCTGCTGCGC
>CAZXYL010000713.1:0-4758 GCA_964644915.1 uncultured Geminicoccaceae bacterium | reverse complement strand
CGGCGGGCTGCTGGTGCAAGATCGTGCCCGGCGGCTCCTTCGAGAACCGTTGGTCGGCCTCGCGCAGCTCCAGATGGTGCGGCTCGAGAAGGGGGCCGGCCTGATCGACGTGCCGACCGACGAGGTCCGGCACCGAAGGGGCTTCGGCTAAGCGGATGTCGACGGTGGCGCCGAAGCGCGCCCGCTGCCCCGGGCGGGGGCGCTGCCCGATGATCGTGCCCCGGGGTTCGGCCGAGACCTCGCGTGTCGTCTGCCCGAGACCGAGGCTGTGCTCCCGGAGCCGCGCCTGCGCCTCTTCGAGCGTCAGGCCCTGCAGATCCGGCACCGCCGGCGCCTCGGTCACGACGACCGCGACCGCCGGCCCGGCCTCCGCCGGCTGCCCCGCCGGCGGCCGCTGCTCGAAAATCCTGCCCGGGTCGCCATCGGCGATCCGATACTCGATCGCACCGAGCCGCAGGCCGCGCGCCTGCAACTGTCGCTCCGCTCCGGTCAGCGTGGCACCCCGTAGATCGGGGACCGTGCGCGCCTCGGCGACTGTGACATCGACCCGAACGCCCGCTCCGACCTCGTCCCCCGGGCGTGGGCGCTGGTCGAGGATGGTCCCTTCTCGCTCGGCGGAAGCCACCCGCTCGGTCCGGCCGAGGGAGAGATGGCGCTCGGCCAGCTCCCGCTCGGCCTGCTCGAGCGTGAGCCCGTAGAGGTCGGGGACGATCGGCGTCTTGGCGACCGTGACGTCCACCCGGCCGTCCGGCGGCGGGGGCGCGCGGGGCTGCGGCCGCTGCTCGATCACCGTCTCGGGCCGGACGTCCGCGAAGCGCTCCTCGACGCGGCCGAGGCGGAGGTTCGATCTGTCGAGCAGCCGCTCCGCCTGCTCCAGCAGCAGGCCGCGCAGGTCCGGCACCTCACCGCGGGCGGCGACGACGACGTCGACCAGGGCACCGGGTCCGACCAACCTGCCTCGTCGCGGCTCCTGACGGAGCACCGTCCCGGCAGGCTCGTCCGAGGACGCCGAGGTAACCCGCCCGACCCGCAGGCACAGCGCGCCCAGCGCGGCCTCGGCGCGGGGCAGCTGCAGCCCGACCAGGTTCGGCACCCGGTTGAGCTCCGGGCAGGAGCGCTGGGCGAGCGCCGGAGCCGGAATCGCGAGGAACAGGGCGTAGGCGATCAGCCCCGCGGCAAGCGTCGCGAGGCGGCAACGCCCCTGGACCCACCGAACGGCCCCGGGCTCGCGCTTGGTCTCCTTGCGCAGTCGCCTTCCCCCCCTCTTGCACGGTTTGGCTCAGCCTACCCCTTCAATATGGTGACGCGACTTACGACAGCACGAGGGGCGCTCCCGAGGGCGCCGTTCGCGACCGCTAGACGACGGTGATCTCCTGCCCCACCTGGAGGCGGCCGGCGCGCCGCACCTCGAGGTAGACGCCGCAGTCGATGTGGCCATAGTGCCGGCGCAGCGCCAGCGGCAGGTTCATATCGCGCCGGGCGGTCTCCGGGTCGACATTGGTCGCGGCGCAGCGGTCGATCCGCTTCGCGACCTTGAGCCGCACCTCGCTGCCCGCCACGACCAGATCCTTGCGGACCCAGTCCAGCTCGACCCGGGCCGCCAGGTCCTCGAGGTACAGATTGCCACGCAGGCGCAGCGGGTGAACCGCGCGCCCGATCGCCCGCTCGATCTCGCGCAGGGTCTCGAGATTGATCAGCGAGACGAACTTGCTCGCGCTGTCGGTGAACGCGTGCCCCGGCGCCTCGACCAGCCGGGGGCGGCCGTCGATCTCGTCGCCCATGAACCGCTCGAAGAACGCCTCGATCGCGGTGCAACCCTCGGCGCTGCGCACATCGGCCTGCAAGAGGAGCTCGCCCGCGCGCTCGATCCGGAGCGTCCCGCGCGCATCGTCATATGCGACGCGCAGCTGCGCCAGCCGCTCGTCCTTCATCAGCATGAGAAAATGCGACTTGGACAGCCACTTCGGCGCCGCCCGATCGAACGGCGCCCCGGCCCGCGCGAGCGCGAAGACACGATCGAGCGGCACACCTTGGCCGGCCTCGAGCTGCACCGCGTCGAGCGGCGCCGCCGACAGGCCCTTGATCGGGTAGCGGTAGATCGCCGCGATTCTTGCCATCGCCCGCGTCCTTTTTCCATGTTAGGAAGCGGCCGACAGGTGCCGCCGGATGCCGCGCCCTCGATCATGCCCACCAGGGCGGGGGCGGGCAAGCGCCGGCCGACAGAAGCAACCAGGGGCGTGCGCCGCGGCAAGGATTGGTACACGCCTTGCGGTGAGAATCATCGACCGCGGCGGGCCGGGGCCGGCCGGGGCGCGTCGAGCGGGGGAAACGGCGGTGTCAGAGCAGCTGGTCAAGCGGGAGTTCGAGGGGCGCTCCGGCCACGGCCTCGAGGAGCCGGCGCCCCCGCCCTGGCGACGGCCGCAGCTGAAGTCGACCCTGGTCTCGAAACCGGCGCTGCACAAGGCCGCAATCGCCTATGTCGAGGAGGTCCTGCGCTCCGGCTGGTGGGGCTACGGGCCGGTCGCTCAGCATCTCCAGGCGACGGTCGAGGGCCTGTACGAGGGCGAGCAGAACGTGCTCGCGACCTCGAGCTGCACCGCCGCCATGCATCTGGCGCTGCGCGTGGCGGGCGTCGGGCCGGGCGACGAGGTCATCGTGCCCGCGTTCACCTACGTCTCGACCGCGGTGGTCGCCCGCTACGTCGGCGCCGTGCCCGTCTTCGCCGACGTCGATCCCGAGACGCTCACGCTCACCGCCGAGACCGTGGAGCGCCAGCTGAGCCCGCGCACCCGCGCCGTCATCCCGATGCACTACGCCGGCCCCCCGGCCGACTTCGACCCGATTCGTGAGCTGGTCGCGGACCGCGGCATCACCGTGATCGAGGACGCGGCGCACGCCTTCGGCTCCCGGCGAGACGGCAAGATGGTGGCGGCCGGTGCCGAGTTCGCCGCCTTCAGCTTCGCGCCCACCAAGCAGATCGCGAGCAGCAACGGCGGGCTGCTGCTGTTCAGGGACGGGGAGCGGCGCACGCTCATCAATCAGCTGGCTTTCCTCGGGCTCGCCGCCGACACCTACAACCGCACCGTGGCCAAAGGCGTGAGCCCGACCCAGCTCGTTCAGCGCATCGGCCACAAGTACAAGATCGACGACGTGGCGGCGGCGATCGCGTTCGCGGGCATCGAGGAGCTCGACGAGATCGTCGAGCATCGCGCGCGGCTTGCCGACCGGTACTACGAGCAGCTCGACGACCTCGAGCAGGTCGAGCTGCTGCCGCGCCGGACCAACGCCCGGATTTCCTGGTACATCCTGCCGATCCGGGTGGCGCTGGAGAAGCGCGACGGCCTGCGTGCACGGCTCGCCGAGCACCAGATCGATTCCACCGTGCACTACCCGAGCCTTCTGGAGCAGCCGGCCTTCGAGGGCTGCCCGGGCGAGGCGCCGGTGGTGGCGCGCGAGTGTCGCAGGGTGCTGAGCCTGCCGATGCATCGCAGCGTCGGGGAGGGCGAGGTCGACCGCATCTGCGAGGTCGTCCGGGACTATCTGCGCTAGCCGGCCGCCGTCTTCGGCTGCCCGGCACCGTGGGCATGGAACTACGGGCGCGGGCAGCCCGTTCCGTCGCCATCAAACGCGCGGTAGGTCGCCTCGCGTCGCCCGCCCTGGTCGGGCGATGGGCCCTGCCCTACACTTCGGACGCGGGTGAGGTCGGACGGCCCAGCCCGAGGCGAGGCGCATGTTCCCGCTCTACGACGACAATCCCACCCATCGGCGGCCTTACGTCACGGTCAGCCTGATCGTGGCGTGCGTCCTCATCTTCGGCTGGCAGGTCTCGCTCGGGCCTCAGGGCGCGCAGCTCGCGGTCTACAGCTATGGCTTCATCCCGGCCGTGCTGTTCACCGAGGCCGAGCTGCCGCCCGACCTCACCGCGGTGCCGCCCGCGGCAACCCTCGTCACCTCGATGTTCCTGCACGGCGGCCTGCTGCATCTGCTCGGCAACATGCTGTATCTCTGGGTGTTCGGGAACAACATCGAGGACGCCTGCGGGCACGTTCGCTTCATCGCCTTCTACCTGCTCTGTGGCATCGCCGCCGCCTTCGCGCAGGGGCTGCCCAATCCCGACTCGACGATCCCGATGATCGGGGCCAGCGGTGCCATCTCGGGCGTGCTCGGGGCCTACCTCCTGCTGTTCCCGCACGCCCGGGTCTACGTGCTGATCCCGTTCGGATTCCTCTTCTTGTACCCGATCCGGGCCGGCTGGCTGCTCGGCTTCTGGTTCTTCTTCCAGATCCTGAGCGGCGTCATGGCCGATCCGACAGAGGGCGGCGTCGCGTTCTGGGCGCACGTGGGCGGGTTCGTCGCCGGCATGGCGCTGATCCCGTTCATGCGCGATCGGGATTTCAAGGCGCGCCAGCGCAAGCTGCGTGGCCGCTCGCGCATCCCGCGAACCGCCCAGCGCCGCACGCCCTGGGGCTGATTCAAACGCCGGCGGCGGGAAGGGCTTCTCAGGCGGCCTGGCGCAGGTGCAGGCGGTGCCAGACCCGGCCGAGCGCGTCGACCAGGCGGTCCATGGCGGCATCGTCGTGCAGGGGCGAGGGCGTGATCCGCAGCCGCTCCGTGCCCCGCGGCACGGTCGGGTAGTTGATCGGCTGGATGTAGATCGCGAACTCCTGCAGCAGCACATCCGACGCCTGCCTGCACAGCACCGGGTCGCCCACCAGCACCGGCACGATGTGCGAGGGCGAGGGCATCACCGGCAGGCCC
>CAZXYL010000712.1:0-3120 GCA_964644915.1 uncultured Geminicoccaceae bacterium | reverse complement strand
CTGGTGTTCGTCCTCGCGGCGGCGACCGCGTTCGCGACCGGCTCGAGCTGGGGCGTCATGGGCATCGTCATGCCGCTGGTCGTGCCGCTGTCCTGGGCGGTGCTCGCGGCCAACAACATGGCGGGCGATCCCGCGCACATGCACCTGTTCTACTCGGCGATCGCCGCGGTGCTGGCAGGTGCGGTGTGGGGCGATCACTGCTCGCCGATCTCCGATACCACGATCCTGTCCTCGCTCGCATCGGGCTGCGATCACATCGACCACGTGCGCACGCAGATCCCCTACGCCGGGCTCGTCGGCCTGGTCGGCCTCACCACGGGCACGTTGCTGGTCGCCTACGCCTACCCGTGGTGGGTCGGCATGCTCGTGGGCCTCGGCACACTCGCCGGCCTGCTGTGGGTGCTCGGCCGGTCGGCCGAGGTCGCGCCGGCGGTTCCGGTCGTCGAGGCTTCCCCGACCGCACCGGCGGAGTGAACCGATCATGCGCGTCGCCATCTTCCAGGGTCCGGCCGAGAGCGGCCCCGTCGCCCACAACCTCCGCCTCCTGGAGGAGCGGGCGGCGGCGGCCGGGGCCGCGGGCGCGGATCTTCTGCTCTGCCCCGAGATGTACCTTACCGGCTACAACATCGGCGCCGCCGCGGCAGAGCGCCTGGCCGAGCCGGCGGACGGGCCCTCGCTCCAAATTGCGGGGGAGATTGCGCGGCAGCACGGCATAGCCCTTCTGTTCGGCTATCCGGAGCGCGGCGAGGACGGCGCCATCTTCAATTCCGTGCGGCTGATCGGCCGCGACGGCGAGCCGCGCGCGAACTACCGCAAGTGCCACCTGTTCGGCACGCTCGACCGCGGCATGTTCCGGGCGGGCAGGGCGCTGGCGCCCCTGGTCGAGCTGGACGGGCTCAAGATCGGGCTCCTCATCTGCTACGACGTCGAGTTCCCTGAGAGCGTGCGCCTCCTGGCGCTGCAGAGGGCGGATCTGGTCGCGGTGCCGACCGCGCTCATGCAGCCGTTCGAGGTCGTGGCGCGGACCCTGATTCCGGCGCGCGCGGTCGAGAACCAGGTCTTCGTCGCCTACGCCAACCGCTGCGGGCGCGAGGGCGAGCTCGCCTACTGCGGCCTGAGCTGCGTCGTCGGGCCGGACGGGATCGATCTCGCCCGCGCCGGGCCGGGCGAGGAGCTCATCCTGGCCGACCTGGACCCCGCGCGGCTCGAGGCCTTGCGCGGGCAGATCCCCTACCTCGCGGACCGGCGGCCGGAGCTGTACGGCCCGCTTACTGCCCCAAGGACAGACCGGACATGACCCAAGGCTTCCACCAGCCGCTCGGCGGCAACGAGATGCCGCGCTTCGGCGGCCCCGCGACCATGATGCGCCTGCCGGCACGGGACAGCGCCGCGGGCCTCGATGCCTGCTTCGTCGGCGTGCCGCTCGACATCGGCACCTCGAACCGCAGCGGCACCCGCTTCGGCCCGCGTCAGATCCGCGCCGAGTCGGCGCTCCTGCGCCCCTACAACATGGCGACCGGGGCGGCGCCCTTCGATTCGCTGCGCGTGGCCGACATCGGTGATGTGCCGACCAATCCCTTCGACCTGAAGAAGTCGATCGGCATCATCGAGGCCGCCTATGACGCGATCCTCGCCGATGGCTGCCGGCCGCTCACGCTCGGCGGCGATCACACCCTCACCCTGCCGATCCTGCGCGCCATGAAAAAGCGCCACGGGCCGGTGGGCCTGATCGACATCGACGCGCATGCCGACATCAACGAGGCGATGTTCGGCGAGCCCATCGCGCACGGCACGCCGTTCCGGCGCGCGGTCGAGGAGGATCTCCTGGATACCGCCCGTGTGGTCCAGATCGGCCTGCGCGGCACGGGCTATGCCGCCGACGACTTCGACTGGCCGCGCCGGCAGGGCTTTCGCGTCGTCCAGGCCGAGGACTGCTGGCACCGCTCGCTCGTGCCGCTGATGGCCGAGGTCAGGGAGCAGCTCGCCGGCGGCCCGGTCTACATCAGCTTCGACATCGACAGCCTCGATCCCGCCTTCGCGCCCGGCACCGGCACGCCCGAGATCGGCGGCCTGTCCACCATGCAGGCGCTCGAGATCGTGCGCGGCTCTGCCGGGCTCGACGTCGTGGGCGCCGATCTGGTCGAGGTCTCGCCGCCGTACGACCCGTCGGGCAACACGGCACTCGTGGCTGCCAACCTGCTGTTCGAAATGCTCTGCGTCCTGCCCGGCGTGAAGCGGCGCTGAGCCGCGGACGGATCGCCAGGAAGAGGAGACCCAGCCTGTGACCATGCCAACGATGCCGAAGGCCGGTGGTGCGGCCGAGGGCCGGCCGATCACCATGTTCGGCCCCGACTTCCCCTTCGCCTACGACGATTACCTGCGCCATCCCGAGGGCCTGGGCCAGGTGCCGGCGGAGCGGCACGGCACCGAGGTGGCGGTCGTGGGCGCCGGCATCTCCGGCCTGGTCACCGCCTTCGAGCTGATGAAGCTGGGCCTCAAGCCCGTGGTCTACGAAGCCGCGCATCTGGGCGGCCGCCTGCGCTCGCAGCCGTTCCCCGGCGCCGAGGGGGTGATCGCCGAGCTCGGCGCGATGCGCTTCCCGCCCTCCTCGACCGCCTTCTACCACTATCTGAACCTTGTGGGCCTCGAGACCCGGCCCTTCCCCAACCCCTTGAGCCCGGCTACCCCGTCCACCGTGATCGAGCTCGAGGGCGAGGCGGTCTACGCCGAGCGCCTCGACGACCTGCCGCCGCTGTTTCGCGAGGTGGGCCAGGCCTGGAGCGAGGCGCTCGAGGAGGGCGCCTCCTTCTCCGCGATGCAGGCGGCGCTCCGCGACCGCGACGTGGCCGCGATCAGGGCGATCTGGGACCCGCTGGTGCCGGTGTGGGACGAGCGCACCTTCTACGGCTTCATCGCGACCTCGGACGCGTTCCGCCGCCGCTCTTTCCGGCATCGCGAGGTTTTCGGCCAGGTGGGCTTCGGCACCGGCGGCTGGGATACCGACTTCCCCAACTCGATGCTCGAGATCCTGCGCGTCGTCTACACCGACGCCGATGCCGACCACCGCACCGTGGTGGGCGGCGTCGAGCAATTGCCCATGCGGCTCTGGCGACGTTCGCC
>CAZXYL010000711.1:0-1569 GCA_964644915.1 uncultured Geminicoccaceae bacterium | reverse complement strand
GCGTGCGGGGCGATCGAGGCCGCCATGGACGCCGCAGCCCGTGCCTGTGGCATGGACCCGGCCGAATTCCGCCGAATCAACTTTCGCAGCGACGCGCGCGGCGGGCCGGTCACGCCGGCTGGCGTGCAGGCGGGCGGGCTGTCGCACGAGGTGTGCCTCGAGCGGCTGCTTGTGCTGATGGATTACGCGGGCCTCAGGGTTCGGCAGCGCAAGGAGCGCGCTTCCGGCCGGCATCTTGGGATCGGGGTTGCGGTGTTCGTCGAGCAAAACGCGCCGGGTCCTGCATTCTACGGCGCCGCCAACGTGAAGATCTCCGCCCAGGAGGGCTGCACGCTGCGCCTCGAGCCCTCGGGAACCGTGACTTGCATTACCTCGAATGCCGATCAGGGACAGGGCGTCGAGACGGCGCTCGGGCAAGTCGTCGCCGAGTCGCTCGACTTGCCCCTTGAGGCTGTGCGCGTGGTCGGCGGCGACACCGCAATGACTGCCGTGGGCGGAGGAACGTTCGCCTCGCGCGGGTTGGTCATCGCGGGCGAGGCGGTCCTGGTCGCGGCGCGGCAGCTCTCCGAGCGCATTGTGCGGCTCGCGGCAGCGATCTGGCAGGTGCCCGCCTCGACGCTGGAGATCGCCGGGGCGGCGGTACGCGAACTCCGCGGCTCCCGTGTCCTGCCGCTCGCCGAGATCGCAGCCTTGATGAATTACCGGCAGCACACGCTTCCACCAGGAGCCGATGCCGATCCCACGGTCAGCGTCCATGCCGTCATGAAGCAGCCGTTCCTGCTCGCAAACGGTGTTCAGGGCAGCCTCGTCGAGGTCGACATCGACACCGGCTTGGTGAGGCTGCTCAAGCACTGGGTGGTGGAGGACTGCGGCCGCGTTATCAATCCACTGCTCGCGGACGAGCAACTGCGGGGCGGGGTAGTGCAAGGCCTCGGCGCAGCGCTTTTCGAGGAATGCCTTTATGACGCCAATGGGCAGCTCGTGAACGGCTCGATGGCGGACTACCTCGTGCCGATGGCGGGCGAGATGCCGGACATCATCATCGGTCACGTGGAAACGCCGGTTTCCGGCACGCTGCTTGGCGTCAAGGGCATCGGCGAGGCGGGGACCATCGGCGCTGGCGCCGCGGTGGGCAACGCAATCAACGACGCGCTCGCGCCTTTCGGCGCCGAGGTCCTGACGCAGCCTTATACGCCGCAGCGCATCCTGCAGGCGCTCGGCCGCGTGCGCTGAGGCGGCGTGCGAATCGTCGATTTCCGCGAGCGCACGGTTTCGCTGGGCCAGCCCATGCGCAACGCGTCGATCGCGTTCGACGCCATGACGGCTTCCGCGGTCGCCATGCTATCGGACCGGAAGGTCAACGGGCGTCCGCTCGTCGGCTACGCGTTCGACTCTGTGGGGCGTTATGGCAAGGGCGGGCTGTTGCGGGAGCGTTTCGCGCCGCGCCTGCTCGCAGCCGATCCCGACTCGCTGCTCGGGGCATCGGGACTCATCGATCCGGCCGCGTGTGTCAGCGCGGTCATGGCGAACGAGAAGCAGGGCGGCCATGGCGAGCGGCCGGGCGCGGTA
>CAZXYL010000710.1:0-5397 GCA_964644915.1 uncultured Geminicoccaceae bacterium | reverse complement strand
CGGCACGCGGGCGACGACATCCCGATGTGCGGCGTGCCGGTGCACAGCGCGGACGCCTATCTCGAGCGCCTGATCCGCAAGGGCTTCAAGGTCGCGATCTGCGAGCAGACCGAGGAGCCGGCCGCGGCCCGCCGGCGCGGCGCCAAAGCGATCGTGGCGCGGCAGGTGGTGCGCGTGGTGACGCCCGGGACGCTCACCGAGGACAGCCTGCTCGATGCCCGCCGGCACAACTATCTGGCGGCGCTGGCGCAGAGCCAGAAATCGCTCGCGCTCGCCTGGGTCGACATCTCGACCGGCGAGTTCCGGACCGCGCCCCTGGCCGACGGCGCGCTCGCGGCCGAGCTCTCACGCCTCGATCCGGGCGAGCTCCTGATCCCCGAGGGCCTGTACGAAGATGAGGCGTTCGCACCGCTGTGGCGCGAGTGGCAGGGCCGGGTGACGCCCCTGCCGCGGCAGGGGTTCGATTCCCTGGCCGGCGAGCGCCGCCTCAAGAGCGGCTACGATGTGGCCGCACTCGACGGCTTCGGCGCCTTCACGCGCGCGGAACTCGGTGCCTGCGGCGCGCTCATCGACTACGTCGAGCTGACGCAGAAGGGGAGGCTGCCCCATCTCGAGCCGCCGCGCCGGGTCGAGCCCGGCACGCATCTGTTGATCGATCCCGCGACCCGGCGCAACCTCGAGCTGCTCACGAGCCTGTCCGGCGAGCGCCGCGGCAGCCTTCTGGCCGCGATCGATCGCACCGTCACCGGCGCCGGCGGGCGCCTGCTGGCGGCCCGCATTTCAGCGCCGCTCGCCCGGTCCGGCGCGATCCGCCGCCGGCTGGACGCGGTCCAGGCGCTGGTCGACGATGCCTCGCTTCGCCAGGACCTGCGCGAGGCGCTCAAGGGCTGCCCGGACCTGGAGCGGGCGCTCTCCCGCCTCTCCCTCGGGCGCGGCGGCCCGCGCGATCTCGCTGCGCTCCGCGACGGCCTGACGCGCGCGGGGGAGATCCGCCTCCGGCTGCAGCAGAGCGCCTCGGCGCTCGCCGGGAGCGCCGAGGGGATCGCCGATCACGCGCACTTGTGCGCGGAGCTGGACGCGGCCCTGGTCGAGGCACCCCCGCACCTCGCGCGCGACGGCGGCTTCATCCGCAAGAGCTTCGATCCCGAGCTCGACCGGCAGCGGGACCTCCGCGATCAGGGGCGGCGCCACATCGCCGCGCTGGAGAGCCGGCTGCAGGCCGAGACCGGCATCGGCTCGCTCAAGATCCGCCACAACAACATGCTCGGCTACTACATCGAGGTCACGGCGACGCACCGGGCGAAAGTCCCGGCGCATTTCGTCCAGCGGCAGAGCATGGCGAACGCGACCCGCTACAGCACGGCGGAGCTGGCCGAGCTGGAGAGCGGCATCGCCGCCGCGGGCGAGCGGGCGCAGGCGCTGGAGCTCGAGCTGTTCGAGCGCCTGTGCGGCCGCGCGCTGGGCGAGGCGGACGCGATCGCCTCGACCGCGCAGACCCTGGCCCGCCTGGACGTCGCGGCGGGCTTCGCGGAGTTGGCAGCCGAGCAGCACTGGTGCCGGCCCGAGGTCGACGAGAGCGACACCTTCTCGCTCCAGGCCGGCCGCCACCCGGTGGTCGAGCAGGCGCTCGCGGCCGAGGCCAAGCCCTTCATCGCCAACGATGCGGATCTCTCGGGTGTGCAGCGCCTGTGGCTGCTCACCGGCCCCAACATGGCCGGCAAGAGCACGTTTTTGCGCCAGAACGCGCTGATCGCGATCCTCGCGCAGGCGGGCAGCTTCGTGCCGGCCGAGCGCGCGCACATCGGCGTCGTCGACCGGCTGTTCTCGCGCGTGGGCGCCGCCGACGATCTCGCCCGCGGCCGCTCGACCTTCATGGTCGAAATGGTGGAGACGGCCGCGATCCTGAATCAGGCCACACCCAGGAGCCTCGTCATCCTCGACGAGATCGGCCGCGGCACCGCGACCTTCGACGGGCTGTCCATCGCCTGGGCCGTGGTCGAGCATCTGCACGAGGTCAACCGCTGCCGGGCGCTGTTCGCGACCCACTTCCACGAGCTGACGGCACTTGCCGTGCGCCTCGACCACCTCGTCTGCCGCACGATGCGCATCAAGGAATGGCAGGGCGACGTCATCTTCCTGCACGAGGTGGCGGAAGGATCCGCCGATCGCTCCTACGGCATCCACGTCGCGCGCCTCGCCGGGCTGCCCGCTTCCGTGCTCGCGCGCGCCGAAGCGGTGTTGCACCAGCTGGAGCAGGGCGAGGCCAAGAGCACGGCAAGCCTCGCCGAGGACCTGCCCCTGTTCGCCGCGGCGGCCAGGCGGGTGCCGCCCAAGCACGAACACACCCCGCCCGCGGACACAGCCGTGCTCGACCAGCTGCTCGCCGACCTCAACCCGGACGAGCTCACCCCGCGCGAGGCGCTCGATCTCGTCTACCGCCTGAAGAGCCTCCTTGGGCGCAGAGATCAGAGCTGACCCGCCCGCCGTCGTGAGCTAGCCTCCCCGCGATCGGCCGTGTATAGATTCGAGACCAGGAAGGCTGGTCTGCGAAGCGGTGCCGGACGCCACACGAGCGCCGGACAAAGGCGTCACGGGCGACGAGCGCGGTCGAGGCGACATGATGCAGCTGCCCGATACGGCGAAGCACGACACGTTTCCCAAGCTGCTGCTGCATAACGCGCAGCACTGGGGAAGCGAGATCGCGATGCGCGAGAAGGAGTACGGGATCTGGAACCCGTACAGCTGGGCGGATTGCCGCGCGCGCATCGAGGCGCGTGCCCGTGGCCTGCTCGCGCTGGGCGTGAAGCGGGGCGAGGTCGTGGGCGTGATCGGGCGCAACCGGCCGCATTGGATCTGGGCGGAGCTCGCCGCGCACAGCGTGGGCGCCATGTCGCTCGGCGCCTATCAGGATGCGCTCGCCCGGGAGGTGGCCTACCTGTTCGGCTACGCCGAGGCGCGGGCGGTGTTCGCCGAGGACCAGGAGCAGGCGGACAAGCTGCTCGAGATCGCACACGAGCTGCCGAACCTCGCCTGGATCATCTACAACGACCCGCGCGGGATGCGGAAGTACAGCGACCCCCGGCTGCTCAGCGTCGAGGAGCTGATCGAGCGCGGCCAGGCGCTGCCGGCCGGGCGCTTCGCAGACGAGGTCGCCAAGGGCAAGGGCGAGGAGGTCGCGATCCTGTGCACCACGTCCGGCACGACCGCGCAGCCCAAGCTCGCGATGCTGCAGCACCGGCCGTTCCTGGAGCACTGCTGCGCCTATTTACGCGCCGACCCCCGCGTGCCCACCGACGAGTACGTCTCGATCCTGCCGCTCCCCTGGATCATGGAGCAGGTCTACGTCGCCGCGATGCCGCTGCTCTGCCGCATCCGGGTGAACTTCCCGGAGGACGAGAGCACGGTGATGCACGACCTGCGGGAGATCGGGCCCACGCACGTCCTGCTGGCGCCGCGGGTCTGGGAGCAGATCTCCGCCGACGTGCACGCGCGCATGCTGGATGCCAACCGCATCAGCCGGACCCTCTTCCATCGCTGCGTGCGGCTGGGCATGCAGGCGCTCGAGCAGGGCCGGCGCTCGCGGGTTGCCAACCAGCTGCTCTATGCGCCGCTGCGCGACCGGCTGGGCTTTTCGCGGCTGAGATCGGCGGCGACGGGTGGCGCGGCCCTGGGGCCCGATACCTTCCGCTTCTTTCTCGCCATGGGCGTGCCGCTGCGCCAGCTCTACGGCCAGACCGAGCTGTCCGGCGCCTACACGCTGCAGCGCCCTGTGGACGGCCTCGATTTCGAGAGCTCGGGCGCGCCTTTCGACAATACCCAGATCCGCATCGCCGATCCGGACCCGACCGGGCTCGGCGAGATCCAGACCCGCCATCCCGGTATCTTCCTCGGCTACTACAAGCAGCCCCAGGCGAGCACGGACGTGCTCACCGACGACGGGTGGATGAAGACCGGCGATGCCGGCTATTTCGACGGCAGGAACCGCCTCGTGGTCGTCGATCGGGTCAAGGACATCGCCACCACCGCGACCGGAACCCGGTTCTCGCCGCAGTTCATCGAGAACAAGCTCAAGTTCTCGCCCTACATCGGCGAGTGCGTGGTGCTCGGCAATGCCCGGCCGTATATCGCCGCGATCCTGTGCATCCGCTATTCGATGGTCGCCAAGTGGGCGGAGGCGAACGGCCTCGCCTTCACCAGCTACACCAACCTCGCGGGCCGGCCCGAGATCTACGACCTGCTCGAGGCCGAGGTGCACAAGGTCAACGAGACCCTGCCCGAGCCGCAGCGCATCCGCCGCTTCCTCCTGCTCTACAAGGAGCTCGACCCGGACGACGCCGAGCTCACCCGGACGCGCAAGGTGCGCCGCGGCGTGATCGACCAGCGCTACAGCAAGCTGATCGATGCGCTCTACGCGGACCAGATCAGGGTCGGGTTCGAGACCGAGGTGACCTTCGAGGACGGCCGGACCGGCGTGATCCACGCCGAGATGGAGATCCGCGATACCTTGCCCCGGCCGCTCGCGGCGCGTGAGGCCGCAGAGTAGCATCAGCCATGGCTGAGCTCCTCGCCGAACCGCTCGGCCAGGTCCGGACCCGGACGGTCCGGCGCTTCAACGAGGTGCTGCTCGAGGTCCAGGGCATCACGCTGCGCTTCGGCGGCGTGATCGCGCTCTCCGACGTCAGCTTCGACATCATGAAGGGCGAGATTCGGGCGATCATCGGGCCGAACGGTGCCGGCAAATCGTCGATGCTGAACGTGATCAACGGCTTCTACCGCGCGCAGGAGGGCACGATCACCTACAAGGGCAGGAAGCACCGCCACATGCGCCCGCACGAGGCGGCGGTCGAGGGCATCGGGCGGACCTTCCAGAACATCGCGCTCTTCAAGGGCATGTCGACGCTCGACAACATCATGACCGGGCGCATCCTCAAGATGCGCGCGAGCTTCCTCGAGCAGGCGATCTGGCTCGGCCGGGCCAAGCGCGAGGAGCTGGCGCACCGCGAGTTCGTCGAGCGGATCATCGATTTCCTCCAGATCCAGGCGATCCGCAACACGCCGGTGGGCCGGCTGCCCTACGGCCTGCAGAAGCGGGTCGAGCTCGGCCGCGCGCTCGCCATGGAGCCGGAGCTGCTCCTGCTCGACGAGCCGATGGCGGGTATGAACGTCGAGGAGAAGGAGGACATGAGCCGCTACGTGCTCGAGCTGAACGAGGAGTTCGGCACCACGATCGCCCTGATCGAGCACGACATGAGCGTGGTCATGGACATCTCCGATCGGGTCGTGGTGCTGGACTACGGCGCCAAGCTCGCCGACGGCACGCCGGATCAGGTGCGCAGCGACCCGGCGGTGATCGAGGCCTACCTCGGGGTCGCGCATGAGTGAGACGCTGAGCCGCGC
>CAZXYL010000709.1:0-1976 GCA_964644915.1 uncultured Geminicoccaceae bacterium | reverse complement strand
CCGCCGCTCGACTACGCCAGAAATGGGCACGCCGCGCTCACCGCGGCCTTCGGCGAGGCGGGGTTCGAGATCACGGAGTGAGCGGGGCGGGCGCGGGCGTCGATCCACCGCCTGCGGCGCGAGGAGGCGCGCCCGCAGCGGTCGCCGCCAGCCGGGAGTCCTGGCTCCACGGGCTCTGTCTCGCGCGCGTCCTGCTCTACGCCAACTTCATGGTCTATGCCGCCTGCCTGCCGGTGGTGCAGGTCGCATGGGGTATGAGCGCCGCGCAGGCGGGCTCGATCTCGTCCGGCTTCATGCTGGGCTACGCGCTCTCGCTCGGGGTCTTCTCCTGGCTCGCCGACCGCCTGGGCGCCAGGCGCGTGGTCCTGCTCTCGGCCGTGATCAGCGCCGGCACGGCCGTGCTGTTCGGCCTGGTCGCACGCTCTTATGTCTCGGCCCTCCTGCTCTACACGCTGGCCGGGCTCGCCCAGGGCGGCAACTACACGCCGTTCATCATGCTCATGGCCGAGCGCTACGAGCCAAGGCACCGTGGCGCCGCGGTCGGCTGGCTGATCGGCAGCACCTCGGTCGGCTACGCGCTCTCGCTCGCGGTCTCCGGCGCGATGCTCGGGCTCGGCGACTGGCGCCTCGCCTTCATCGTCACCGGGCTCCTACCGATCGCAGGCGCGGCGCTCACCTGGGCCGTGCTGCGCGGCACGCCCAATCGCGTGCACGAGCGGGGCATCCGGCTGGGCTTCGCCACGGTCTTCCGGACCAATCCCAACGCCCGGCGCCTGGTCGCGGGCTACGTCGCGCACTCCTGGGAGCTGCTCGGCATGTGGGCCTGGATGCCGGCGTTTCTCGCCGCCAATGCCATGCTCGCGGGCGGCGCGATCGGCGGCGCCGCCGCCGCGGGGGCCTACCTCTCGGCGCTCCTGCACGCCACCGGCGCGCTCGCTGCCTCGTCGATGGGCACGCTCTCCGATCGTCTGGGCCGGCGGGCGGTGCTGGTGGGCGTCGCCGCGACCAGCGCCTGCCTGTCGCTGAGCCTCGGCTGGCTGGTCGCCTGGCCGGTCTGGCTGATGCTACCCGTAGCACTGCTCTACGGTGCCAGCGCCATCGGCGATTCGCCCGTACTCTCGGTCGCCCTGACCGAGGTCGTGGAACCCGGCTATCTCGGCTCCATGCTGGCGCTCAGATCGCTCCTCGGCTTCGGTGCCGGCGCCGTTGCACCGCTCGCCTTCGGCATGGTGCTCGATCTCTCCAATCCCGCGGGCGTCCTGCCCACGACCTGGGGCTTCGGGTTCGGCATGCTGGGCCTCGGCGGGCTCCTTGCCGTCGCCTGTGCCTTGCTGGTCAGGCTGCCCTCGGGGCGAGGCCCGGCGGGCAGCTAAGGCTTGTGGGGCCGGTGATTGACTGCGGGGCCACCCCATCCTTGAATACGTCGGGTTGAAGGAGGACGACATGGCGCAGGAGACGCAGTTCGCCGGCAGGATCGCGGTGATCACCGGCGGCACGCAGGGGCTCGGCGAGGCGACGGCGCGCCTGTTCGCGGCGCGCGGCGCCGCCGGCCTCGTGCTCTGCGGCCGCAACGCCGAGCGCGGCTGGAAGGTGGCCGAGGAGATCGCGGGCCAGGGCTGCCCCACCGAGTTCGTCCCGGCCGATCTCGCGCGGGTCGAGGACTGCGCGCGGGTGATCGAGGCCGCGGACCAGAGCTTCGGCCGCATCGACGTGCTCGTGAACTGCGCCGGCCTGACCGATCGCGGCACGATCCTGGACACCACGCCCGAGCTGTTCGATCGCATCTTCGCGGTCAACGTGCGCGCGCCCTTCTTCCTGATGCAGGGGGCGGCCCGGGTGATGACCCGCGAGCGCATTCCCGGCGCCATGGTCAACATCCTGAGCATGTCGAGCCACGGCGGCCAGCCGTTCATCTGCGCCTATTCGGCCTCGAAAGGCGCGCTGCTGACGCTGACCAGGAACGTCGCGTTCTCCCT
>CAZXYL010000708.1:0-4283 GCA_964644915.1 uncultured Geminicoccaceae bacterium | reverse complement strand
CCCGGTCGTCGAGGCCGATCGTGCCGGCGTCCACCAGGAGCCCGCAGCCCTCGTGCACGTTCGCGACTTCGCGAACTATCTGATCCCGCGCGGCCTGCGCGACCAGCTGCGCGTGCCGGCGCTGCTGGCCCGCGGCATTCTCATCAATCTGCTGATGGTGCTGCCGTTCCTGCTTCTGTTGTCGGCACTCACGCTTTTCTTTTACGGCGAGGCCGTGCGGGGCGCCGTCCGTTGGTCCGATCTGCCCGGCCTGGTAATCACGCGATGGGTGGTCCTGCCCGCCGCTGTCGTGATCATGATCGCCGCCACCGCCTGGCAAAAGCGCCGCAGAGCCGAAACGCGCGGCAACTGGATCTTTCGCGGCAAGCTGCTCGGCTGGGGCGCAGTGCTCTGCGCTCTCTCCGGCGCCATCTTCCTTTTCGAGCTGCAGCAGTACGCCCTCTACTTCCTGACCGAGGTCGTGGAAGCCGGCACGGTCTCAGTGCTCGGCATCGACTTCTGGGGCCTGATCGGCGCCATCGCCGGCCTCGTCTCCGCGGCAGCAACCGGCGAGGGCGCGGGGCCGTACGCGGCCTTGCGCCGCCGCCTCGCGTTGTTCGCGATCGGCCTGCTCGGCCCGCTCGCGCTGTGGCTGCTGTACCTGTGGATCTGCCGCATCGCGCTGCAATGGGACATGGGCGCGTGGTTGGCGGCGCTGATCTGCGTCGTGCTCGCAGGCGGCGCCTGGCTGCTCGGCTACCTCACGATCGACATCAACAAGACGTCGCTGCACAGCTACTATCGCGACCGGCTGAGCCGCGCCTTCATCATGGGGGTGCATCCGGAGGTCCCGCCCGCTGCCAACACCTGCGGCGCCGGCTGGCGCGTCCGGCACCGGGACGAGCTCAAGCTGTCCGAGTGCACGCCCGAGCGCACCGGCGGCCCGTATCACCTCATCAACGCCGTCGTGAACAATCCGGATTTCGCGCCGGAGGACGAGAACCGGCTCGGCGACGAGAGCCAGCGCGGTCGGCGCGGCGACTTCTTCGTCTTCGCGCCGCGCTTTTGCGGCAACGAGCGGCTCGGGTACTGCGCCACGCCCAAGTTGGAGAACATCGATGCGCACGTCGATCTCGCCACCGCCATGGCGATCTCGGCGGCGGCCGCGGCACCCGGCGTCGGCCGCAACGTCTTCGGCCCCTTCGGCACGTTCCTGCTCGCCATGCTCAACGTGCGGCTCGGGTACTGGATGCGCAAGCCCGCCTCGGTCGAAGCGGGCGAGGGCTTCAACTGGCCGGTCGGGCCGATCTACTACCTCGCCGAGCTGATCGGCTGGCGCCGGGATTCGGCCTACATCAACCTGACCGATGGCGGTCATCTGGAGAATCTCGGCATCTTCGAGCTCCTGCGCCGGCGCTGCCGCTACATCGTCGCGATCGATGCCGAGGCCGACCCGGGCATGAGTTTCGGCGGGCTCGCCACAGTGCAGCGTCTGGCCCGCACCGACCTCGGCGTTGACATCCGGCTCGATCTCGAGGATCTGCGCAAGGACGCGCGGGGCCTCAGCCGGCGCCACTTCGCGCTCTGCCGCATCGACTACGGCGACGGCGAGCAGGGCGAGCTGCTCTATATCAAGTCGTCGCTGACCGGCACGGAGATCGAGTACATCAAGGAGTATGCGCGGACCCATCCCGACTTCCCGCACGAGACCACGGGCGATCAGTTCTTCGACGAGGGGCAGTTCGAGGCCTATCGCGCGCTCGGCGAGGATATCGGCCGCGAGCTGGTGAGCGATCGACGGGCGCCGGAGATCGCGCGGCGCGATCGGCGACGCGCAGCGGACACCGCCGATGCGTTCTTCGCCGAGCTGCGCGACTGGCTGCGCCCGGCCGCGCCGTTCAAGGACGGATTCCTGCAGCTGACCGCCAGGCGCCGGGACCTCGACAAGGCGCTCTACCACGAGCGCTTCGCCGGCTACCTGTCCGAGATCCACGCCGATCTCGTGCGCATGAACGGCGCGTCGCCCGGGCACACGCCGCCGCGCTCGGCGGCCGGCAACCCGGGCCTGCGCGAGCTGGAGGCGATTTTCCAGCCGGCCGGCAGCAAGGCTGGGGCGGAACCCGGCGGCGAGGCGCGCGAGAACGGGGCGGCTTCGGACGCCCTCGAGCAGGACCAGCTAAAGCTCCTGCAGATCGTCAATCAGCAGATGCAGTTCATGGAACAGGCGATGCTCGAGCTCAACCTCGAGGAGCCGGCGAGCCGCGATCATCCGCGCAACCGCGGGCTCATGAACCTCTTCCACGGCTGGAGCCAGTCGCCGGCGTTCCGCACCCGCTGGTCGGTTCTGATCGGCCAGTACAGCCAGTCCCTGCAGGTCTTCGGCCGCTATGCCCTCGGGCTCGAGGACGGGATGCAATGGCGGCCGGCCTGGTCGACCACCGGCGCCGAGCGGGCCTTTGTCGAGTGGGCGCTCGGCTTCGATGCCGCTGGTGGAGATCCGCCCGGCCGTGCCGTCGACCTGTACCACGCGGACGTCCTCGCCGCGCCCTCGACCGAACACGGCACCCCCGCCGAGGTCGGCACGACCGTAGCCCTCGCCGCCCTCGAGCGCCGCTGGGGCTATCCCGTGCTGCGCGCGTTCCGAATCCGCGACACCTACCGCAACCTGCGCCTGAGCGAGCCGCTGCTGGAGGGCCTCGCCCGCACGCTCCCACCCTCACAGCGGGGCCTGCCGTTCTACTACGACCTCCGCCCGCCCGCGCCGCAGACGCCCGAGGACCTGGAGCTCTTTCAGCGGCTCACGCGCGTCGTCGCGCGCGTTCCCGGCTACACCGCCTACCCATCCTGATCGCCGGATCCAGCCAGGGAGGCCCGCCGCCCCACCCCGGCTGCCCTTGCCTTCCGGCGCCCCGATGCTCACATGTGCCTACCTTGAGGGACAGCTGAGCATTGAGAGGACGTTCTTTCGGCCGTCGCGCTGGGCGCCGGCGCTCTCTGATCGACGCGCCCGAGGCCCAGACCGGCGTGCGCGGGCTGCTGCGCGCGCTGCGCGAGGTGGTCCCGCACCTCTGGCCGAAGGACGCGCGCGAGCTGCGCGTGCGCGTGGTCGCAGCGCTCCTGTTCCTGATCTTCGCCAAGCTGATCAACATCGCGATCCCGTTCGCTTACAAGGCCGTGGTCGACGGCCTCACCGAGCCGCCGGACGCGCTGATCACGCTGCCGCTCGCGGCACTGCTGGCCTACGGCGGCGCGCGGCTCGCGAGCTCCTTCTTCTCCGAGGCGCGCGATGCGATCTTCGCGCGCGTCAGCCAGCGCGCCGGCCGGCGCATCTCGCTCTCCGTGTTCCGGCACCTCTTCCAGCTGTCGCTGCGCTATCACCTCGAGCGGCGCACGGGCGAGCTCTCGCGCGCGATCGATCGCGGCGTGCAGGCGACCACCTTCATGCTCGGCATGGTGCTGTTCAACATCCTGCCGACCCTGTTCGAGTTCGCCCTGGTCATCGGCATCCTGCTTGCGGGCTATCCCTGGTGGTTCGCGCTGATCGTGTTCGTGACCATCACCACCTACGCCGTCTTCTCGATCTTCGCGACCGAGTGGCGGACCGAGTTCCGGCGCCAGCTGAACGTGCACGACAACGAGGTCAGCGCGCAGACGGTCGACAGCCTGATCAACTACGAGACCGTGAAGTCGTTCACGAACGAAGGCTACGAGGCGGCGCGGATCGACAAAGCGCTCCAGGGCTACGAGGCCGCGGCCGTGAAGTCGCGCGTGAGTCTTGCCGCGCTCAACTTCGGCCAGGCCGCGATCATCGCGCTCGGGGTCACCGCGATCATGATCGGCGCCGCGCAGGGCGTCGTCGCCGGCACGCTCACGGTGGGCGACGTGGTGCTGGTCAACGCCTTCCTCCTCCAGCTCTACCAGCCGCTCAACATCCTGGGGATGGTCTACCGTGAGCTGAAGCAGTCGATCGCCGATCTCGAGACCATGGCGGGCCTGCTCTCGCTCCGGCCCGAGGTCGAGGACCGCCCCGGCGCGCGGCCGCTCGCCCTCGAGGGCGGCCACCTCCGCTTCGACCGCGTGGGCTTCGGCTACGACCCGCGCCGGCCGGTGATCGAGGACCTCTCCTTCGACCTCGAGGCCGGGCACACCCTGGCCCTGGTCGGCAGCTCCGGGGCCGGCAAGTCCACGATCGTGCGCCTGCTGTTCCGCTTCTACGACGTCGACGAGGGCCGGATCCTGATCGACGGGCAGGACATCCGCGACGTCACCCAGGACTCCTTGCGCGCGGCGATCGGCCTCGTGCC